>JAYSST010000150.1:0-4541 GCA_043720435.1 Bdellovibrionales bacterium | reverse complement strand
GAACTCCATTCGTAAATCCGTCAAACCGTAGTTGGGCTGCGGCCGTCGGTGCCGTGGTACCGGCAGCGTACGCTGTGTTCAAAATTAAGTTGAAACCCTGCTTTGTTGTCAGCGTTGGTGTTGAAAGTGTGCACTGGGTTCCAGCGAGCGTTACCGCTACCGTGTTCGTCTGGCACAGCACTCGACCGGCGCTGTCTCTCATCTGAAAATAGCGGGTGTAGTTTCCGCCGATGTAACTTGGGATGGTAAACGTCTGAATCAGTGTCGTGGCGAAATCGGGAGCCACCTCATTCGCATCCGGAATTCCGTTCTTCGTGCCATAAGCATAAACTCTGTAGCCAGGTGCAACGTTCCCCGTCGGTGTTACAGTGAAAGTGAGCGTTCCGCCAACTGCGACGGTCGTGGCATTGGCTGCAACACTGCAAGTAACACCGGTGTTCAGCGTTTCGTTGAACCCCGCCGGCAATCGAAAACTCGAATCGCCACCGGTCGTGGAGTCCGAGTACATTTTTTCGGCGTCAGATTCTAGTTTGGTCGGCGAGCAGTTTTGAAAGAGCACGGCCGAGCTAAGCATGAGCATGCCGATGCCTACGACGATCATTCTGCCATTTCGATTTAGCTTAATCCCCACCACTTTATGCTCTCTCTTTTCGAGACAAAAGAAAAGGGCCAGGCGTCTCGCAGCGGCACAGTGTCTCACTTCGAAACACCGGCCTTCGAAGGTAGCAGGTACCTTCGGTCTAGAGTTCGCGGCGATCTGAGGCGGCTCCTGGAACTGCTTCGCCTGACGGGACACCGTGAACACTGGGTTCGTTCGGAGGTCGGGCGACAAAAATACTTTTCATCACGCCTAAGCTCCAGACGCGGAATCGATCGATGTATGTATACGCTGCTGGAATCACAATCAGCGTCAGCAACGTCGAGCTAATCAAACCACCGATGATGGCCCAGCCCATCGACGTTCGTTGTTTCGAAGCTTCGTTCAAACCGATCGCGAGGGGAACAGTACCGGCGATCAGCGCCATCGTCGTCATCAAGATGGGACGAAGTCGTGCCTTGCCGGCAGCAACCATCGCGTCGGTGCGATCCATTCCTTTAGCGACAAGCTGATTGGCGTAGTCGACGAGAAGAATCGAGTTCTTACAGGCGATTCCTATCAACATGATCATGCCGATCATCGAGAACAGATTCAAACTTTCGTTGCCGAGATAAAGACCGACGAAGGCTCCGCAGATTGCAAGTGGCATCGCAAGCATAATTGTAAATGGAGTTACGAAGGACTCGTAGAGTGACGCCAATACTAAAAAGATAAAGATAACTCCGGCACCCATAGCAAAGGCCATCGAATCGCCAAGCTCTTTAAAGTTTTCGGCTTGGCCAATAAAAGAAAACTTCACGCCGTCCGGAACTTTAACGTCTTTGTTCATGATGTCGGTAACTTCCGTCAGCAGGTCGCCAAGACCCGCGCCCGGTGCAATGTCCGCTGCAATCTGAACGTACTTCATTCGATCCGTGCGCGTGATGCTTGAAGGACCCGTCGCATCGACAGGTGCGGCCACGTTCGAGAGTTTGATCAAAGAGTTATTCAAGTTCGGAACAAAGATTTGTGGGAATGCGGCGCGAACGTCGCGCTGATCTTCCTTCATCCGTACACGAATATCGTACTCAACACCTTTTTCGCGATACTTGGCCGCGATCACTCCCTCAACTTGCGCACGCAATTCTGCACCAATCATCGCAGTCGAAACACCCAGCATCTGCGCTCGCGATTTATCCGGGACAACCTGGAACTCTGGTTTACCCGTTCTGAAGCCGATGTCTGTGTCGAGAAGGCCTTTGACCGATTTCAGACGTTCTAACGTGCGAAGTCCGATTTCCTCAATCTGCTTTTGATCGGTCCCCTGGATGTTCATGGTGAATGGTCGCATGCCGCCGCCAACAGCGTCGTAGTCCTTAACTTTGGGGTTCGCAAAAGCAAATTCCTTGAGCTGACCCCGCAGCGTTTCTTTGAACTGACTGGTGTTGATGCCGGGACGTTCTTTTCCAGGAACCAAACGCACATAGATATCTGCGAAGTTTGGATCGCCGTCGCGACTACCAACCGTCAACGCCGAAACTAGGACTTCCTTGTTTGTTCTAATCTGTTGATCGATTTTTAGCGAAAGAGTATTCATCGCCTCGAGGTTGGTACCAGGGGGTAAGTCGATGCCGACAGTGAACTCGCCTGCGTCCTGAGTTGGCAAGAATGTTTTCGGAACGAACTTCGCTAAGTAAATGCAGGCAAAGAACACTGCAAGGGATCCGCCGAGGGCGACAAGCGGCCGACGCATGACGATTCTCACAAATTTCTCGTAGCGATCCTCAAGCATATCTTGAAAATTAGAGAAGCCTAGCAATACACGGCCAATCGTCTGATCGTAAATTCCGTTACCTTGGCCCGGTTTACCGTGCGACTTGCCCGCGAGATACGCCGACAACATCGGCGCCATCGTTAAAGCGTCGAAGAGAGAAATCGCCATAGCAAAACAGACGGTGAGTCCAAACTGTTTGAAGAATTGCCCAACGACACCATTGAGGAATCCAAGTGGTCCGAAAACGGCGATCACGGCAAGAGTTGTTCCGATGACGGCGAGTTTCACTTCGGCCGTGCCCTGCCTTGCCGCATCCATCGGCGATTTACCCATCTCGAGGTGACGGAAAATGTTTTCGCGAACGACGATCGCATCGTCGATAAGCAGGCCGACCGACAGCGAAAGTGCCAACAGGGTCATGATGTTGATCGTAAATCCGAACAACGACATCAGAATAAATGCGCCGATGAGCGAGTTTGGAAGCGCGAGACCAGTGATAATTGTCGATCGACCGTTCGCCAAAAATAAAAAGACGGTGAGGACAGCGAGGAGGATGCCGATCAAGATAGTTTCTTGAACGTCCGTGACGTTTGCGCGAATCCAGACCGAGCCGTCCCGTACAGTCGTAATTTTTGGACTGCCGGCTTCTTTTGCAAAATCGCCGTTTACTTTTTCCACCGATTTCTTCAGTGCATCGACGACGCGAATCGTGTTGGCTCCTGATTGCCTGAAGACGTACAGGAACAATGACTTTTCGCCGTTCACGTAAGCCTTCGAGTTTTCGTCGACCAGGCTGTTTGTCACAACACCAACGTCACCGATGCGAACAGGAACATCATTTCCAAAAAAATTGATAACTAGGTCGCGAATATCGTCGAACGATTTGAATTGGCCTACGGTTCTGAACACTGTTTCTTTATCACCGACAGATTTTTTTCCAGAAGGAATGTCGTTGCCGGCACCCGAGAGACGGGCGGCGACAAGCGTTGCCGAAAGTTCGCGATTCTTTAGCATCGCGCGATCAAGTTGAACTTGGACTTCGCGTTTTCGACCACCGAGAATTTCGACAAGGCCAACTTGGTTCACTTGCTCGAGCCGAGGTTTAATTCTTTCGTTCACAAGATCATAGAGTTCGCCAGGAGGAAGTTCGGCGTTCACCGCAAGAATTAGAACCGGTTGATCGGCCGGATCAATTCGGCGGATCACAGGCTCTTTGATGTCGAGCGGCAACTTTCGTTTTGTCGAACCGACGCGGTCTCGAATTTGTTGTTCGGCGTATTTCACATCGGTCTCGAGAGTGAACTCGGCGATGACGACCGAGACCCCCTCTTTGTTGATCGACGAAAGACGCTTGATGCCCGACAAAGTCGAGAGTTCGTCCTCAAGCGGTTTCGAAACGAGCGTTTCAACTTCGGCAGGACCAGCACCCGGGTATGGTGTCGAAACCGTTACGACCGGAAATGTTACGTCGGGGAAGAGGTCGACACCCATCCGCGACATGGCACCTAAACCTACGACGATCGAGAGAATGACGACGCACGCGAGAAAAATCGGCCGTCGTATCGAAAGTTCTGAGAGATCCATATAGCCAAGCTCCTTCAAAGAGTCTTTTAAAACTAAGATTTATTCATTCGGAGCTGCTCCGGCACTTGCGGCCGGGGCATAAGCAACACCGTAAAGTTTCATTTGCGAGTTCAAGTTCAGAACTTCAGCGAGCGAACGGATGCGGGCGAACTGTGTCTGTTGATAATCGGTTTCGAATAAGATCACTTGAGCAACCGTCGACCGTCCTGACTTCTGTCGTGTACGTTCGTATTCAAGTTTTTCTCGTTGGGACGATTCAAGCTCTTCGTAGAGACGAATCTTCTCTTTGGCCAGTTGAAAACGCGCAACAACATCGTTCCAATCGCGCTCTTGTTCGAAGAGTTTGCGGCTTACCATCGTGCGGGATGCGGCAGCCTCAGCGGACCAACCTTCTTGCACGCGACTCATGGTCGAAAAGTCGAGGGGCATCTGCAATCGTACGCCATAAATGGAAGTTGGTTTATCGCGTTTCCACGATTCTGAAAGTGCGTCGCTCTGGTTCGCTGATTGTGGAGAGTTAAAAGCGTAAGTACCGAAGATTTCGAGCGTCGGCTTCGACCTTTCGCCGGCAGCACGTGCGTTTGCCTCGGCCGCTTCGGCACGCAA
>JAYSST010000149.1:0-4542 GCA_043720435.1 Bdellovibrionales bacterium | reverse complement strand
CTCTTTTCTGGTCCCATCGCGGCAAGCCTCGCTCGACTTACAACCGCCAGACTTCCCACAAACTTCCGACACTGGTCCTGCTCTCCCCGGTTAGAAACCGAAAAACTAACTCGCTCAAAGAATTTCGAGTTCGCCCTGCAAAGCGCCTGCAGCCTTAATGTTCTGTAAAACCGTAATCAAATCGCGAGGGCTTGCGCCAATCTGATTGAGCGAGCGAACGAGATCGCCCACGCTTGTTCCCGAATCGAAGAGCGCAACGCGGTCGCCGTCTTTACCTTTCGATTTTCCGCCATCCACTTTCACAGTCAGATCGCCGTGACTGATTGCAACTCGCGAAATCCGGACGGTGTCGCCGATGACAACGGTGCCGGTCTTTTCATTCACAATCACCTTCGCGCGAGTATCAGGCGTGACATCCAATGACTCGATACTCGCCAATAGTTCAACGGCGCGTCCCTCATAGGAGAAAGGCACGATGATGTCGACCGTGCCCGCGTCTTTCGCCGATGCATATTTGCCCGACAAATCCATATTGATCCGCTTCGAAAGTCGCGCGGCTGTCGTGAAGTCCGGATTGTGCAGCGTGAGTCTAAACATTTTTCGCGACGTAAAGTCTTCTGCAACATCGCGCTCGATGATGGCGCCGTTTGGAATACGACCGACAGTGGAATGGCTATCTGCGCCTGTACCGACAAGCAGCGAGCCTTGGGCCACGGCATAAATAGCTTGATCGGCCGCACGCAGTGGCGACTGAATCAAAGTTCCACCGGCCAGCGACGAAGCATCGCCAATTGAATTCACGGTAATATCCAGTTTGTTTCCAGCTCGAGCGAACGCAGGTAATGACGCCGTGATAACGACGGCTGCGACGTTTTTCGACGCGATGTCTTTATCTTCAACCTTCATACCGAGTTTATCGAGCATGCGTACGATCGATTTGTTTGTGAATTCAGCCTTCGAATCGCCAGTACCTTTAAGACCAACGACAACGCCGTAACCAATCAGCTGGTTATCACGAACCCCCCGGACGTTAGCGATGTCCTTCACGCGTGCGGCTTCCGCAAAGCCGGCACTAAAAACGGCAACGGCTGCGATCAGTGCGATCAACAGAGGCGCATATATATTTCTTGCCTGATTTTTCATAGCGTCGCTCCTTTACGCGAACTCACGATGTCGAATTGCGAATCGAGAAGTTTCGACGATTCGATTCCGGCGTCATCAAAGTCCTCGGGACGAACGACGCCTGTGACTATGACTTTGTATTCACGTTTGCCGATCATGAACGGCTGCACGCCTTTCACGCGATAACTTCCATCCTTAAGCTGTTCAACGATTCGAGTCGGAACCGTTTGGATCGTGCCGATAGGATCTTTCGGATCGAATTTCTCAGCAGCGACTTTTTCACCGGCGGCTCCGGCCTTAGCTGCCGCATCTGCAGTTTCTGCGTCAGGTTTCGCTGCTGGATCGACGGGTGCGCCGGCCTTCGCCGCCTGCGTCGGGGTTGATGCGGGTCCACGAAGTGGTGCATCCAATCGCTCGAGCAATTTTGAAATCACTTTTACTTTGCTGCTCAATTGCGATCGCGGGCTGCCCTCAACACGCACGTTTAAAAGATCGCCCATCACGCGAGTTTGGTTTTGAGCAAAGAGGTAAGCCCCTTGTCCCTCCATTACCCAAAGTGAGCCGGCCTGGGCATTCACTTCTGCTTCGTCTTCGAATTTATTTTTATTCATCCGACGATATTTTCGATCCGACTGGAAACGAAGGTTCTCTTGGTCTGAGTACTTTGTGACCTTCGGACGATCGTCTTTCACCAGCCGAGTAAGACTTCCACATCCGGTCATCGCGGCAAAAATCGCCAGGCAAAATGCCATCAAAGAAAGTTTCCAGAATGAGTATCTTTTATTTTCACTTCGCCGCTGGCGAAGCTGGTACTCGCACGTCTGCGAGTACATTTCTCTATTGTATTTCAACAAGACCCTTCTCCTTCAAAATTCCAGAAACAAGCTTCTGAGATTTTCCTACTTTGACCCGAACCGTTTCTCCGAGTGCGGCAGCACCTTGAGAAATTCCATCTGTCGTAACGCTCCATGTTTCGCCGCCACTCTGAACTCGAACCGGATCGCCAAAGCGTATCTGTTGTTCACGACGAAGCGATGACTTCCAAATCGGCTCGCCCATAGGCAAACCACGCGCCGCCACGCTGTCTTCAAAATCTTTAGCTGTGGCTGATGCGTCGAGGATGTAGGTGATATTTCTGCGTTCGGTTTTGAAATCTGAGGGCTGCATTTTTTCGCCGCCCTGGATGACCCGTTGAGCTACTGGCACCTGAGCGAAAAATTCAACTTGTCCGGAAACAACGAGAGTTTTCTTTGCTGCGTTTCCCTGACCGGCCAATTCGAATTCGATCGGAACAGAAAAACCGCCGCGCGGGCGATCCGATCTAAATGCAAGCCGCCACGAAACGACCTTCAGACCTTCCGTTACTGGCCAATCGATTTGTTTGAAGACGACGTCACAACCGCCACATCGAAGCGAAAATTCGTCGTGCATCAGTTTCAAAGCGGCATCTTTGTTAAAATCATTCTTCCGCGAGACGTTCGTACGACGTGGAATCTTCCACTCGACCGTAAATCCTGCAGCTTCAAGGCGGCGTGAAGCTTCGCTGACAATCGCTTCGAGACCCGCCTCAGTAAAATTTCGTTCTTCACCGATATTGGGACGATCCGTTAACACGATGGCCTTGAGATGCCTCATGACTGTTTCTCGGTCACTCGCGGTGATCGTCGCAGGGTCCACAATTTCTGCCAGCGTCAGCTCGTTCGATGCACCGGCGTCAAGATTGACGGCAGGACGAATCACAATCGTTACCGAGTGATCTTCAACCGCAATATGACCCGCAGGCCAAGCGCTCGGTCCCGACAACATGGCGGCGAGCACTGTCACGATTAAGAAAAATGCCTGAAGAACAATCGTCATAGACCCTTTATGAAAGCCGGTTATCGAAGCCCATTCACGGATTGCAGCATTTGATCTGAAGCCTGGATCACCTTCGAATTTGTTTCGTAAGAACGTTGAGCTGTGATCATGTTCACCATCTCATCGACGATGTTGACGTTCGACGATTCAACCTGGCCTTGAGCGAGTTCGCCCATTCCGGCCTGTCCAGGAACTCCCTGCACGGGAAGTCCACTTGCCCCAGATGGCATGAAGATGTTTTTTCCCATCGATCGCAAACCCGCTGGGTTTACGAAGTTCACCACTTGAATTTGACCAATGGTTTGCGGAGCAATCGAACCGGCAGTCATCACCGTCACCTGGCCGTTCGCCGCGATGTCGACGCCGACTGCATTCTGCGGAATCACGATTTCAGGTTGCAGCGCATTGCCATTTTTATCGACGAGCTTTCCCGTCGGATCTTTTTTGAATTGGCCGTCACGTGTGTAACCGATCTGTCCGTCGCCAGTTTGCACTGGGAAGAAGCCTGGTCCTTCGATTTGAATATCGAGCGGATTTTTCGTAATTTTGGCAGCTCCGAATTCGAAGTCTTTTTGAATCGCCGCGGTTCGCACGCCGAGTCCAGTTTGTACGCCGGTAGGCGAAATCGAATTCAAACCCGAGACTGCGCCCGGCTCTTTCATCGTTTGATACATGAGATCTTCAAACTCGGCGCGAGACTTTTTAAATCCCGTCGTCGAAACGTTCGCCAGATTGTTGGCGATGACGTCCATGTTTGTTTGTTGCGCCTGCATTCCAGTCGCAGCTGTCGTCAGCGATTTAATCATTAGTCGTCCTTAACCTTGGTTGAGCTTTGGTACTTCGTTGACTACTTTGCCGGCCATTTGGTCATAGGCTTGGATAACTTTTTGAGCGCTTTCGAAAGTTCTCGTCGCAGAGATCATGTCCGTCATTTCACGGACGATATTCACGTTGCTGCCTTCGAGAAATCCCTGACTCACCTTGGCTTCAATGGCCTGTGCCATTTTCGGATCCAGATTGTCTTTGAGTGCGAACAGGTTTGCGCCTTGCTTAAGTAGAGCGTCGCGATTGTCGAATTTCATAAGCGACAGTTTGCCGATGGTCTCGCTATTTTCGAAAACTTCGCCGGCATCAGAGATAGAAACGTTCGTGCCGGTGAAACGAAATTCTCCGCCACCTTGTTTCTGAACCGGAAAACCCTGTTTCGTCACAAGTCGGCCGTCGCCGTCCACCGAGAAATTTCCAGCTCGCGTGTATCGAACGCCTTCCGGAGTCGCCACTTCAAAAAACCCGTCGCCTTCAATCGCAACATCAAGTTTGTTCCCAGTCGGACGCAACGTGCCCTGAGAAAAATCAGAGAAAGTACCGTCAAGATCGACAAACGATTTATCGCCGCCGTTATGCGTGTAGAAGGATTCGATGGAAGCCGGGATGCGCGGGACTTCGACGGCACCCGGTTCTTTGTTGTAAGAAGTCAGATACTCACGAAAGAGCTGGCCATCACGTTTGAACCCCGGCGTGTTTACGTTCGCGAGATTGTTCGCAACCGTATCCAGTTTCGCC
>JAYSST010000148.1:0-1882 GCA_043720435.1 Bdellovibrionales bacterium | reverse complement strand
CGTATTCAAGTTGTCGTTGCAGGTCGGCGCGTTTCTGCTCGTGGGCCCTACGAAAGTGCGCGGTTTTTTGCTGGCGATATTCGGCCGGGCGCGTATCGAATTTGTCCAAGCCAAAACTTTCGACGAACTCAAACATCAAATCCGCTTCGAAGGATGCACTTTGTGAACTGATTCCTTCAAACAATGCGTCAACCTCAATTGACTCGAGCTTTGCGCCTACGTGGCCAAGCGCTTCTGCCAACGCAGCCCAGGGCAATTGCATGTCGCGTTTCAAACATCGGCGAATCTGAAACAACAATTGGGGATAAAGACCAGCTTGAATCATAAAACGAGTCAGGCTGCGGATGTCCTCATCGGAAAGTACGTTTGCGTCCCAACGTTTGACGAATTGATCGGCGACCCAAGAAGGATCTCCGCTCTCAAGAAAGAGCTGTCTAATCTCTGATTCGATAGCTGTCGACACGTGTATATTTTCAGCGATTTCGCAGTTTTTTTCAGCGACTTTTACGATAGAGGCGGGACTAGAAAAGTCGAACCGAAGATCCACTGTGGTTTGGCGGTTAATTCGTCACAAACTCGAGCTCAAAGGCCGCCTTCCCTAGGACAAAGGTCGCGAAGGTTCGCTACTTGTCGAACCCGAAGGTTCGCTACTTACTTATTGACGCGCTCGACGTACTCGCCAGTGCGAGTATCGACTTTTAAAACATCGCCTTCGGTAATGTGCATAGGAACGTGAACGGTGTAACCCGTTTCAAGAACCGCCGGCTTTTGCGCGCCCGTCACCGTGTTCCCTTTGAAACTTGGATCTGTTTTCGTTACTTTCAGAGCAACTGAGTTCGGCACGTCAACGCCGATGGTTTTGCCGTTGAAAGTCATGATGACGCACTCGAGATTTTCGATCAGAAAATTTTTAGCTTCGCCAACATCGGTGTCGTTGAGCGCAACCTGCTCGTAGTTCGTTTGATTCATGAAATTGTAGCCCGAATCGTCTTTATACAAGAACTGCATCTCTTGGGTCGAGATGTCCGGAACTTCGAATTTTTCACCTTGTTTAAATGTCCACTCGCGGTTTTGACCAGTGAGTAAACTTCGCGCTTTGCAGCGGGTGAATTGGTTTCCTTTGCCCGGCTTCACGTGTAGGAAATCGACACAAGAGAACGGCTCTCCGTCCACGAGAAATTTAAGACCTTTTTTGAAGTCCTGAAGCTGATACATGAAATCCTCCGGGCGGAACGAGATAAGAGTGACAAGTTTTTACCTATTATAATCAGCTCGTCAAATAAATGCTCCGGCTCCGCCTGCGCTTTGCTCGCAGGCGTGCTCGCAAATTAGCTAAATGAATGCTTCGGCTTTGCCTACGCGTTGTTTGCAAATTTAAATGCTCGGGCTATTTTGCGGGGTGCAGTCGATTTAAAAGCATTTTTAGCTTCTGTTTCTTTTTTTCGACTTGCGAAAGTTGGGCGTCGGCGGACTTCGCCGATTCTCGCGCAAGTTTTTGAACTTCCTCGACATCAAGGCCAAGTCTTCGTCCAAGAAGCTGCAATCGTTGCTCAAGATCTGGGCGTGCACCTAAATGGCGAACCGAACGACCCAAGACTGCGAATGCGCCCTCAAGGTCGTTACGGACAGTGAGAGCATCTGCGATTGATATTGCGCGGTGGGCCTCGCGATCGGCACGGGTTGGGTCGGCCTTCAGCGCTTTTTCTTCTTTGATATCAAACTCACGAACAGTGTCGCTATCGTCGGGCGCCCATTCGAAATCTTCTGCTTGAAATTCATCCGCTGTTAAAAATTCCCACTTGCGAACCATCTTCTGCGCTCGTTCGTGCAGGGGATTCAGAAACAGAACCATCTTAAACGCTTTTAGGGCTTCTTTTGCGTT
>JAYSST010000147.1:0-1885 GCA_043720435.1 Bdellovibrionales bacterium | reverse complement strand
CGCACATAGCAACGGATGGCGACTTGGTTTCGTTAGGTCTCAGTCGCGAGGCCGTCCGCGGCGCAACGATTTTCAAAGCGGTCGGCTGCGATCATTGCAACGGCAAAGGTTATCTGGGACGAACTAACATTCAAGAGCTCTTGCTAGTAACTGACGACATCCGAACGATGATCATGCAGCGAAAAGACGGCGGTGCGATAAAAAAGCGTGCGCTAGAACTCGGCATGCGAACGTTCCGTGACCACGGCGTGGAAAAAGTCTTAAAAGGTATAACGACCATTGAAGAAGTTTTAGCTAACACGCAGATTGACCTCTAAATATGCCAGTATTCGAATACAAGGGCCTCAATCAAGCCGGCAAAAACGTTCGCGGATCGACCGAAGCCGACAACGCGCGTACGGCGCGCACGCGTCTTAAAAAAGACGGCATCTTTGTCACCGAGATTCGCGATAAAACGAAAGCTCAGGCGGCGAAAGCGAAAGGTTCAAAGCCCTCAGGCGGCAAGATCCCGATCGCCGATCTCGCGAACTTCACGAGACAACTTGCGACGCTCTTAAAAGCTGGCATCCCGTTGGTCGACTCGCTGATCGCCGTGGGCGAACAGATGGAAAATCCACTTTTGAAAGACGTCATCTCGGACGTAAGAACTCAGGTCAACGAGGGTTCGACGCTTCACAAAGCGATGGGAAAATATCCGAATATTTTTTCGCACATCTTTATCACAATGTGCGAAGCCGGCGAAGCAACCGGCACACTTGATGTCATTTTATTGCGCCTGGCGGAATTCACGGAGGCGCAGAACGCCCTCGTATCAAAAGTGAAGGCCGCGATCATGTACCCGGTCATCATGACGATCTTCTTGTTGATCATGCTTTCGGTCATCTTCATTTTTGTCGTACCTCAAATGACGGCGGTCTTCGAAGGCGCCGAAATGACGCTTCCCTGGTACACAGAGTTTGTCATAGGCGTCAGCGGAATTTTTGTCGACTACTGGCTCGCTTTGTTGATCCTGATTTTCGTCACGACACTGGTATTCAAAAGCTGGAAGAAGTCCCCGTCCGGCAGTCGCAGCTGGGATCAAATTATTTTAAAAACGCCGATGATCGGCAGACTCGCCCGCATGATCGCTGTCTCTCGCTTCACCCGAACGCTCTCGACATTGCTCGCTGGTGGCGTGGCTATGCTTCAGGCGATGGATATCGTACGGAACGTCGTCGGCAATCAGGTTTTGGCTGACGCGATCGACGAGGCCCGCAACAACATTCGCGAAGGCGAATCGATTGCGGCACCCCTGAAGCGTTCAGGTCAATTTTTTCCCATCGTCATCCACATGATTGCGATCGGAGAAAAAACCGGTGATCTCGAAGCAATGCTCCAGCAAGTCAGCAACAGCTTCGACTTTCAAGTCGACACTGAAATTAATGGTGTAACGGCCGCACTCGCTCCGCTCTTGATTGTTTTTATGGGAGTTATAATCGGCGGTGTGGTTTTCTCGATCATGATTCCGATTTTCCAGATGTCGGGTCTTGGAAACTCATGATGCCGTGTTGGCACCGGTGCAAGTTGCCGCGCCACGTCTGAATGTAAACTAATCTAAAATCTCCCCACAATTCTTGAGCTCCGTGGCCGTCGGCGGTAAACTATCGAGATTCCGTACGTCGAAAGGACCATTATGCGAACGTTCAAAGTATTCCCAGTATCCGTTGCTGTCCGTGGCACTCTTGCGAACCAACGTGGCCTCACGCTCGTTGAGATCATGATCGTGTTGCTGATTCTGGCTGGACTCTTGGTAACGGTCGGAAAACAGGTCTTCGACAATTTCTCGAACGCGAACGTGAAAAACACGCGCTTACGATTCGGCGAAGTTTCGAAATCGCTGGAAATG
>JAYSST010000146.1:0-1886 GCA_043720435.1 Bdellovibrionales bacterium | reverse complement strand
CGTCGAACCCGGCGCTTCTCGCAGCATGACCAAGCGCGTGCGTGTACTCATAGCTCCCCTTGGTAAGAACATCCACGTTCGGATTAAGAGCAGAAATTTTGTTTAACAGGTCCCGATTTCTCAGGTCCAACAGATTGCCGACTTTCAAATCTAACTCCCGGAACAGCAATACGTCAGCGGATGTGACCCGGGTTTCCGCAACGATCAGATCTTTCGCCTCGTCGATACGTCCTTTGCTAAAGTGAATTCCTTTGTCACCAAGCTCGCCTCCAATCGTAAATCGACCGCTGTCCGTCGCATTGCCCGGAAAGGTCGTCAAAACGTCGGTATCGCTAATTTTCTTTACCCCTTCATCCGTCACGCGCTCGGCGCGAGACCCTCGACTATACCACCCGTTCGCCTCGACTCCTTCTTGCGTTTTAAAGAGTTCTACTACGTCATCATGGAGCTTAACGACATTTTTGACGTCCTTCGGAAAGTGAATTTCTTTTAACGACGGAGAGCGAACGTCGTATAACGCCGCAAGTTTCTCGAGATAGCGGGCTGTTGCTGCTTTTCCACCGCGAATCGCACCCACATAAAGCTGCGAAAGATTTTGAACCAGCTCTGGAGCTCGCCCCGAAGTGACAGCGAGAACGCGCTTACCTGCACCTGGCATGTGCTTCACTTTCTCGAGCGTCGCCTCCATGATATCGGTCGAAATCACTTGAGTGGCTCGAACTAAGCCTGGGATCTTCTCGGTGCGGGCGAGGACCTTCGTTACCTCACTTGCTTTCGCGGCGGAAGTGACCAGTTCGCCGATCCTTCCCGCTTTGCCGGCGTTCTTAATGACTGAGATCGTGCCGCCCGAGACCGCAATCGAAACAATATCGATCGCATATCGACCCAAAACTTCACCGCGTTCGCGCGCAGTTCCTCCTTGGAGCAATTCGTAATCTTTATTAACAGCGACCAACAGTGCGGCACCGACTTCGTCGAGATCTGATGCAAACTTTATTGTCGCGGACCATGCCGCAACGGGATCGCTCCAGACTGCGTTTGCTCCCTGACCGACAAGCTTTGCAATCTCTGGAACCGATCGAACGAGATCCTCGACACTTTTGCCGAATCCAACGCCGAAACCCATGACCGACTCGATCATGACCTCGGACAGCTCCATCATAGCAGCGCCTCGAAGGCTGTCCCCACCGGCGAGGACTCCTTCACCAACTGACAATGCAACAGCACCGAGTATGTACCGAGCTTGATCTTCCGAAGGGAGCACCGACAGTCCGTTGCTCTCAGCCCACATCGCCTGATAACGATTCATCAGTCGACGAACGATCTGTCCTTCTTGTGATGTTGATGAAACTTGCAGCGACCGCTGATCAAAAAGTCCGCCAACTTTCAAAATCCCTGACGGATTCGTATATTTTCTTGTGACTTTCGAAACTCTCGGATGACCGTCGACGCTTGCGTTTTCGAGAATTTCAAGAGTTTTTGCCGCCGCCTGATAGTTGCCGGCCGCAATGAACCGGGCCAAATCTCTTTCGAGAATCTTTGCGCCACCCTCATCAAGGGTGTACTCGACCGAACGCAAATCGGAAGCTGCAAGTTTCTCGGCTTCAGAAAGTGCAGTTCTTTCTTCGGAAGTCATCATGCCTGAAGATAAAAGTCCGCGCGCAACTTCAACTAGACCCTGGTTTCGACTCGCGGCTGATGCCGCATTTACCTGAGCCGTGTACTGCCTTAACTCTTCAAGTTGGAGCCGGGATTCGGCGTTCGCTTGTCGCAAATGGTTTTGAAATCGCTCGCGTTGCTGTTCGAACTGCCGCTCTTTTTCGAGAAAATTTTGAACATGCGACGCAGTTGCACCTGCGATTGCGGCTGCTTGCGCGCGCTCTTCA
>JAYSST010000145.1:0-1891 GCA_043720435.1 Bdellovibrionales bacterium | reverse complement strand
CTGGTTCCGACGCCGGCTAACGGCTCGAGCGAAATGTCGCGATCCGAATTGAACTTGTGTCCAGTCAGCTTCGCCGTCAAAAACTCATAGGCCAATCCAGAGAAGTGTCTTCCCTCGGCGCGAAGTGTATCGCCGATGAATTCCGCGGCAGATACCGTGCTTCGGACGATTTCAAGTCCCTTGGCTTCCAGGCTCTTGATGTGGATCCGTTTGCTCTCAAAATTACTAGTGGTCATAGGTCCTCCAAGCATGTCTTCCATGCAATCTCTATTCTAAAGAGACCTGGCCGCTTTGCGAGACCGAACCGACGTTATTCCGTCAGTTTTGACGTATTTGAATCGCAGTTGTCGAAGCTTTCTTCTTCACACTCGTCCTGCTAGGGTTGGTTTTACGGTCCAGCCAAAGAAAAGTGGGTTTGCATGATATCGCCTTCAGTTGCCAAAAAGGTGCTCGAAGCCGCGCTCGAGCGTGGAGCACAGTTCGCTGAACTGTTCGTCGAAGACACTTATCAAAGCGAACTACGAGTCATCGATTCGAAACCTTCGAAAGCGTTAGTCGGCCGTCTTAAAGGTGCGGGCGTAAGAGTTTTTTACGGTCACGAACAAGTTTATGTGACGACCAATGACTTGAGTGAAACCGGACTGATGAAGGCCGCGAGAACCGCTGCGGCTGCGAAGCCGGCGCTGGCAAATGGATCGGGCGTTACGCGAGTTGAAGCGGCTTCCTTTAATGCGGTGAGCTTCGATGAACTTCATCATTATGGATCTCGGCCGTGGGAATATGATCGGGACAAAAAGTTTCGACATTTAATGACAATGGATTCGTCGGCCCGCGAGCGTTCGTCGATGGTGACGCAGGTTGAACCGTTTTTAGTCGAAAAAAATCAACGGGTGTTGATCGCCAATAGTCATGGGATCTGGGCCGAAGATGAACGGAACTACGTACGTGCCGGAGTTAACGTGTCGCTTGAAGATCAGGGCGAACGAGAATCGTCGAGCACACGTCTAGGGACAATGGGCACTAGTGACTGGTTCGAAACAGTCGACTTCGAAATACTTTCGACGGCTGCCGTTGACCGGGCGAAACTTTTAATTCATGCGGATTATGCTCCTGCAGGAGAAATGCCTGTTGTCATCGACAATGGTTTTGGAGGAGTTATTTTTCACGAGGCTTGCGGGCACGGACTCGAAACAACGGCCGTCGCAAAAAATGCATCAGTATTCTGCGGAAAGATGGGCACTAAGATCGCTGAAAACTGTGTCACGGCGATTGATGACGGAACCATCGCGAACACGTGGGGCTCACTAAACGTCGACGACGAAGGAATGAAGACCAAGAAAACGGTCTTGATCGAAAACGGGGTTTTAAAAAGTTACATCGTCGACGGTATGGGTGCGAATCAAACTGGCTTCGAGCGCACCGGAAGTGGCCGTCGTCAGAGTTACAAATATGCGCCGGCGTCGCGGATGCGAAATACGTTTATCGCCGCCGGCAAAGACAATCTCGAAGACATGATCAAAGACATCGATCACGGCATCTATGCAAAAGAGATGGGTGGCGGTTCGGTTTCTCCAGGTACCGGGGATTACAACTTTGGAGTCACTGAAGCGTGGCTCATCAAGGGCGGGAAGCTGCTTAAGCCTGTGAAGGGTGCCACGTTGATTGGACGAGGAATCGAAACTCTAGGCCGCATCAAGAAGGTCGGAAGTCAATTGCGACTGCAGGATGGAATGTGTGGATCTGTCAGCGGCAGCATCCCGACAACGGTCGGGCAACCGGCGATTCTCGTTTCTAAAATTTTGGTCGGCGGCCGCGCGGGCGCGTAAGGAGATCTGAATGTTCGATGCAGCCAAGCTTGAGAGCAGTTTTTCTAAAATCGCAGCGCTCGCAA
>JAYSST010000144.1:0-4566 GCA_043720435.1 Bdellovibrionales bacterium | reverse complement strand
CATCGGACACTTTTAGAAACTCGGACCGTTGTTCATTTTGCAGGAAGTCTCTCGAGCTTTGAATTCGTGCATGCAGCTCATCCACTCACGTCGTTCGCGAGTCCGACATCGACAATGTCTTCAAGTGATTTTTCGAAAGTGCCTTTTATTCTCGATCAAGGAGCACCCGAACTGTCCGAGCTACTTCCTGGTTTCAAGAACTCCGCCTTTCGATTAGATCCCAAGCAACGTGCGTACTATCACTCGCTCTGCGCAATCAGCGGAAATTTTACGGTCCTGCTGTGGGAAACTGTTGCGGCGAAATTCGAACAGGACCTGGGATTGCCCCGAACGGCACTCGACAACTATCGCAATCGGATTTTTGAAAATCTCGCGCACGCTGCGAAGGGCGAAACGGTTCTCACAGGTCCGATCGCGCGCCGAGATCTCGTGACGATAGAAAAACACCGCGGAGCTCTGCTCGCACGATATCAGATGCCGCTGCTAAAAATTTATGATGGGTTTCTCGACCTTTATCGCACGGCACACGCCCCCGGTACGGCCAAGGCCACCAAGCAAAAGGAGCAAGCATGAAAACGGTTCTTGATTTCGCAGCCTTTAAATCTGAGGGCCGCAAGATTTCGATGATCACTTGCTACGATTCAACGAGTGCTAAAATCTCGGCGACCTCGGACGTTGACTGCCTGCTCGTTGGCGACAGTGTGGCTATGACCATGCACGGCTTCAACGATACGCTCAATGCAACGCCTGAAATGTTAGAGATGCACGTCGCAAGCGTGCGACGTGGCGCGCCCGAGATGTTCATCGTGGCCGACCTGCCCTTTCTTGCACATCGCGGAAGCCTCGACGCGACATTGGCTGTGGTCGCTAAAATAATGCGCGCCGGAGCGAACGCGGTGAAGATTGAAGGCGTCGACGGATCGGAAGATGTCATTCGTCACATCGTCGAAAGTGGCGTGCCGGTTATGGGACATCTTGGTTTGACGCCGCAGTCGGTGAACGCGTTTGGCGGTTTTAAGGTCCAGGGCAAAACAAGTTCAGCGGCTCAACATATTCGACAGCAAGCAAAGATGCTTGAAGAGTGCGGAGTCTTCGCCATCGTTTTGGAATGCGTTCCCTCACCACTGGCTTCTGAGATCACAAAAGCCTCGACGGTGCCGACCATCGGGATCGGCGCAGGCATCGACTGCGACGGGCAAGTCTTGGTTTTCCAGGACGTTCTCGGCCTGAACACTGACTTTCGACCGCGCTTCGTGCGCCCGTTCGTCGCGGGAGCTGAGGTGTTTAAACAGGCGATCAATGCCTTTAATTTGGCGGTGAAGGAACGGAGCTTTCCTAGCGAAACAGAAAGTTTTGGGGGAGCGAAATGACCACGACGCATGCTTCGGTCGTTTCATGGACAGCGACTCGCGACGGCTTTCTGAAAGCAGGTCAAACGATTGGATTCGTTCCGACGATGGGCGCGCTTCACGAAGGGCATCTTTCGTTGATTCGCCAAGCTCGAGCCGAAAATGACGTCGTCTTACTCAGCATATTTGTGAATCCCACGCAGTTTGATAATCCGGAAGATCTGAAAAAATATCCTTCGACACTTGCACAAGATATTGAACTGGCAAGTGCCAGCGGCTGCGATCATGTGATTACTCCGAACAATGAAATGATGTATCCCGACGGATATCGGTATCGCGTCAGTGAAACCGAGTTCTCGAAAAAACTGTGTGGCGCTCACCGTCCCGGGCACTTTGACGGCGTACTCACAGTTGTCCTCAAGCTTTTCAACATTGCGAGAGCAACTCGTGCTTATTTCGGGGAAAAAGATTTTCAACAGCTCGAACTGATTCGCGAAATGGCTCGGGCATTCTTTCTCGACGTAAAGGTTGTTAGCTGTCCGACTCTGCGCGAAGCGGATGGATTAGCTATGAGTTCTCGCAACGTGCGGCTTTCTTCGAGCGATCGCGAGCGGGCGCCAATGTTCGCAAAAATATTGCGCGAGTCTTTGCATCGGGGTGATCCAGCGGAAACAGCTCGCAAACAACTTGAAGAATTGGGTTTTCGTGTGGATTACGTCGAAGACTTCACGCTCGGTGCTTCTCACGTGCCTCGAAGATTCGGAGCCGTTTTTCTTGGCGACGTGCGCCTGATTGATAACGTCACGGTATCAGCCGGGGGTGCAGTGTGAGCGCGCGAGTTCTCGTTATGATGAGCGGCTCGATTTCGGCATACAAAGTTTGTCACGTTCTCTCACGGCTTAAACAAGCGGGCCACGAGATCGAAGTCGTCGCAAGTCCGTGGGCCCTAAGATTTGTTGGGGAAGCGACCATTGAGGGACTTACGGGTCGGCCCGTACGGCAAAGTATGTTTGGCTCGGGTGCGCACATGGCACATATCAATCTTATTCGCTGGGCGGATCTTGCTATCGTCTGTCCAGCAACGGCCAATACGATCAATAAGCTGAGCAACGGCATCGGCGATGACCTTATGACGACGCTCTTTCTGGCTCACGATTTTGCGAAGCCATGGTTAATCGCACCCGCCATGAATTCGAAAATGTACCACCACCCGATTACCGAAGCTTCCGTCGGAAAACTACAAGCGATGGGCTGTGAGATTCTTGAGACGGCGTCCGGTGTATTGGCATGCGGTGAAATCGGTGACGGAAAACTTCTCGACTCGGAATTATTACTTGCAGAAATTTTACGTCGGCTACCAGCTGGCGAATCTGACCGGCCTCGAACCGAGGCACGAACCTCTGCAAACTCGGCCGACGGGTCTCTCCTCAGAGTCGGTGCTGGACGGCGAATTCTAATAACCTCGGGCGGAACTGTCGAGCCGATCGATCCTGTGCGGGCGATCACCAATACTTCGTCGGGAAAAACCGGATCGGTCATCGCAGAAGTGCTGTTGGGGCTCGGACATACAGTTCACTTTTTATCAGCCGAGAGGTCGATGCAGCCCCGCGTAGAAGAACTCGGCGCAAACGCCCGCTTTGAAAGTCGTCACTTTCAAACATACAAAGATCTAGCCTCAAAGCTTGAACAAGAACTGGCTGCGACTCACTTCGACGCCATTATTCATGCCGCCGCCGTCTCGGACTTTTCGCTAGCGGACGGCCCAGCGCTTACCAAATCAGATTCGAACCAAGACGACGTCGTACTGAAGCTGAAAAAAAATCCGAAGCTCGTCGATAAACTTCGCGATTGGTCGAAAAACGCGAAGGTCAAAACTGTAGCGTTTAAGCTGACGGCGACGGGCGATCATCAAGAACGAGAAAAGCGATTAGAAAATCTAGTTCGAAATTCAAAGCCAGATTTTGTAGTCGCAAATGACACGAACGAACTACCTGCGTGGCGACTATTCAAATCGGATGAAGCGGGTCACAGACAAATCGCCGAAGGAACCGAACGAGAAGAACTCGCGTTTGCGCTTGAAGGAGTCCTATGATTCTTTGTTTAGATGTAGGAAATACGACGATTCACGCTGGTGTCTATGCGATACCGCCCTCCGGTTCGGTCGGACCGAAGCTGCTGGCGCAGTTTCGTCGCACATCTGAGTTTCGCGCATCGAGCGATGAAATCGGACTTTTTTTGCTATCCGCCCTTCGTGAAAATGGCGTAGCGCCGGATCGAATTACGCGAATTGCAATTTGCTCGGTCGTACCCGATGCGGTTTATTCGATCCGAGGGGCGTGCCAAAAGTATTTCAAACAAGCGCCGTTCATTCTTCAGGCGGGAGTCAAAACGGGGCTCAAAATTAGATACCGCAATCCCCTCGAAGTGGGATCTGATCGCATCGCAAATTCGATTGCTGCGGTTGAAATGTTTCCGAATCGAGATTTGATTATTGTCGATTTCGGTACAGCCACGACGTTCTGTGCGATCGGTCGCGACAAAGATTATCTTGGTGGCGTCATCATCGCCGGAATCAGGATTTCGATGGAAGCGCTCGAAACAAAAACTGCAAAACTTCCTTCTGTCGAAATTTTACCGGTGAAAGCAGCGCTCGGCCGCTCCACGGTCGAAAGTATTCAGTCGGGACTCTACTTCGGGCAGATGGGCACGGTAAAAGAGATCCGAAATCGACTCACCGCCGAATGTTTTCCTTCAACGGTAGTAGGTGAGAAACCAGTGACGATTGCCACCGGGGGTTTTGCGGGACTCTTCGAAGGAGAAGGACTTTTTGATCATGTGATTCCAGATCTGGTTTTGAGAGGTTTGTACTTGGCCACTGAAATGAACAAAACCGAAAACGAAGCGAAAAACTTATGATGCTCCAAATGTTAAAAGCAAAAATACATCGTGCAACCGTAACTGATGCCGATCTCAACTATGAGGGCTCGATTTCCATCTGCCCAAGATTGATCGAGGCAGCCGGACTTCGACTCTTTGAAACGGTCGACATCTATAACATCAACACAGGCGCACGATTTACGACCTATGTGATCAAGGGTGCGGAAGGCGACATCTGCCTTAACGGTGCGGCGGCTCGCCTTGTTCATCGCGGAGATCTCGTGATCATCGCCAACTATGCGCACTACACCGAGGAAGAGGCCAAACGGCACGAGCCAAA
>JAYSST010000143.1:0-4569 GCA_043720435.1 Bdellovibrionales bacterium | reverse complement strand
GTTTTCCGTCTACTGGCTAGCGAGACGCGTGTTATCTGCGAAGACAAAAACGAGGTCGCCATCTCGAACGAAATCGAGCTGTTCTCGAACTTGTCGTTCGATGAATTCGGGCTTGTTAGATTCTAAGATGCGGTGTTCTTTTTCCGCCACAGAGTGTTTTAAAGACGCAATGCGATTTTCCAGACGATCAAAATCGCGGTTCAAACTCCATATACGGAACAGCGTTCCATCGAGCAATATCGCTGAAACGGAAAAGACAGCGCACACGATTAAAACCGCAAGGGGCCGCTGTAAGAGATCGCGACATGAGTGGATGAAAGCGCGCATGAAAGTGAGTTCTCCCGAGTAGCGTGAACTACTATTCTGAACGTGAGACCGGCGTCTAACAAGGCCCGCTTTACGAAAGTCCAGTAGTGCAGTCCACTCACCTATGAACGCACGCCGGCGGAGCCGTCGCGAAGCATCTAAACGTCGAAGAACGCGCTTCGGCCCCAGAACTGCGCCGAGGAGCCTAAGTCTTCTTCTATGCGCAGCAATTGATTATACTTCGCCGTACGTTCGGCGCGGCAAAGACTGCCGGTTTTGATTTGCTGGCACGACAGAGCCACCGCGAGATCGGCAATCGTTGAATCTTCAGTTTCGCCCGATCGATGCGACATCACAGTGTGCATCTTGTTGGTTTGCGCGAGCGTTACGGCTTCGCACGTTTCAGACAGAGTTCCAATCTGGTTTACTTTTACAAGCAGCGCGTTTGCGGCGCCTTCTTTGATTCCGCGAGCAACGCGTTTTGGATTCGTCACAAAAAGATCGTCGCCAACAATTTGTAGCTTCGAACCATTTGAACCACCATCCGATTTGTTGAACGATATCCACGACGCCCAGTCATCTTCCGAAAATCCGTCTTCGATGCTGACGAGAGAAAAATCTTTCGCCCACTCGCGGTAAACTTGGCCCAGCTGATCGCCGGTGAGGCTTCCGCCTTCCCAACGATATTTTCCGCCTTCAAAAAGTTCGGTCGCGGCGACGTCGAGAGCCAAGTAGACATCTTTGCCTACGGTGTAACCTGCGGCCGTGATGGCTTCGCTAACTAGCTCCATCGCGTGACGATTCGATTTCAATTTCGGAGCAAATCCGCCTTCGTCACCAACGCCGGTTGAAAGACCTTTCGAAGTCAGAATCTTTTTAAGCGTGTGAAAAATTTCGGCGCCGGCACGAAGTGATTCGCGAAAACTTCCGCCAACGACAGGCGCAATCATGAACTCTTGAACGTCGAGACCGTTGTCGGCGTGCGCGCCGCCATTCAAAATGTTCATCAAAGGTACAGGAAGTTTTCTTGCGGAAACGCCACCGACATAACGATAAAGTGGAAGTCCTGATGCTTGGGCCGCAGCTTTCGCCGTCGCAAGTGAAACGCCGAGCAGAGCATTGGCTCCGAGATTTGCTTTGTTTTCAGTTCCGTCGAGATCATTAAGCTTTTTATCCAAACCTTCTTGGTCGAATGCTTCGAGGCCGACGACTTCGTCTGCAATCTTTGTGTTCACGGCCTGCACAGCTTTTTGCACGCCTTTGCCAAGGTATCTTTTTTTATCACCGTCGCGCAGTTCAACAGCTTCATGTGCGCCCGTCGAAGCACCGCTCGGAACCGCCGCGCGCCCCATAATTCCGTTGTCCAAAAGTACATCGACTTCGACGGTCGGATTTCCTCGGCTATCGAGAATTTCGCGGGCGAAAACGGCGCTGATGATACTCATTGATGAACTCCTGTGTTGGTCGCGGCGTCAGTTGATGGTGTCGAAAAAACTGGGTGTCTGTCGAGCCTTCTGGGCTTTTCGATCTTCGGAAACTTGATGGATCGGCGCCATGTCGATTGGCACTTCTTCTCCGCGAAGTAGCATTCCGGCTTTTCGAATCGCGAGCGGAGCTTCAGCCGAAACGCGTTCCCACGCAGTCCGTTTCATTAAGGGCTCGGGTGCACGAAGCAGCGTTACGATTTGCTGCGCGCGCGCGAAGTAATCGCCAAGTTTGTAAATTTCGTGCAGCGCTTTTTCGACGGCAATCGCCGGCGCTGGGCCCGCCGCTTGCGGTTGTTGAAGCACTTGGTTCTGCATCTGAAGGATCAGCGCTTCTTTCTCTTGCAGCGAACGTCGAGTTGATTCGAGTTCACGCTGTGCCGTCGCGAGGTCGACAAGTATCGTGCGAAGAAGTTCGGGACTCAAAGACGGCGCTTCGTTCTCAGCTGTGTTCGTGCGCACAACGAACGGGACTTGGCGCTCGGACCATTCGATAGCGACGTTGCCATGATTCCACAAAACGTGCGCTCGGGGTTTACCGATAAATTCTGGTAGCGATTCTAAGATAGCACGCAGATACCGGCCCGTGTGAGGAAGTCGATCGTCCGAGAATCCAATTCTGAAGACGACGTTTTCTTCTGCATGCTGCAATCCCTGTATTTGCGGTTGCGGAGAAATGAAAGAAGCTAGGAATCGATCCGGCTGCTGGTAAAGCTCACGCACACCCGGGACGATTTTTAAAACGCTGTCGAGAGCGCCCCAAGCGCGCAGACCGGGAGACGCGTGACCCACCGTCGTGAAAAAATCTAAGCCTGTTTCGCTCGCGACACGCTGACCATAGAGTTCTTCGAGTGCGCCAAGAACGTATTCAAGACGATCGGCTTCGAGCCATGACGAAGAGTCGCGAAGATAATGCAGTGGCCAGTCGAAACGCTCGTAAAGCGGTTCGAGATCTTCACCGCGTCGTTCGAGAAATTTGAGCGCGGCATTCGTTAGTTTGCAGCTAAGCAAAAGAGGTGACTGCATCGGCCGCAGTTGTAGGCTTTGTCTGCTTGATACGCTAGGGTTGGCGCGAAAATAACTAGCCTGCTTTAGAAGTGCCTGCTCGACCCGGTGCGACAAACTTGGATCTCGGGAACGGGATCTTATTGTCTTCGATCTCACCAATAAAAGACGGCAGTTCACCGCTAGCTTCTATGTTGCCCGTCAATTTGCCATCTCCCGCACGTAGCAGCGGTCCCATTTTGTAGATCGGTCGCATGATGTAGTTGTACTCATCATCGAGTCCAATGCACTCCGTGATCTCCATGATTTTACGCGAGCCGTCCGAAAGGCGCGAAATCTGAACGACCAGATCAATCGCAGCTGCCACAGAATATTGCATCGCTTTTTCCGAGATCTTGCTGTCGCCGCCCATTGCCAGCGTTTCGATACGAACCATCGCATCGGCCGCCGAATTTGCGTGCACAGTTCCGAGGCAACCTTTGTGACCCGTGTTCATCGCTTGAATGAGCTCGAGACCTTCTGATCCGCGAACCTCTCCAACAATAATGCGATCGGGCCGAAGTCGAAGAGAGGATTTCAACAAATCCTTCATCGAGACTTCGAATTTTCCCTGCTCGTTCGCCATGCGAGTTTCAAAACTCACAACGTGATCGTAATCGACCGAAAGTTCGCGCGAGTCTTCGATCGTGATAACGCGCTGGCCTTTGGGAATACGCGAGCACAACAAATTAAGGAGGGTCGTTTTTCCCGAACCGGTACCGCCGCTCACGAGAATATTTTTGCCGAGGAACATACAAATCTCGAGGAAGTTTGCTGCATCCGGAGTGATCGCTTGGAATTTGATATAATCTTTGAACGAAAGTTTTGTCTGAAAGAATTTACGAATCGATACAATCGTTCCGCTACTCGCTAACGGCTTCAACACCGCATGAATACGCGAACCATCGGGCAAACGTGCATCGAGCCGCGGCTCTTCTTCGGTAATACGACGGCCGATGGAATTCGCGATCGCGTTAACAGCGGCAACAAGATCGTCCTCGCTTCTAAAAGAAGCATCCGTCCGCTCGAGCTTACCCTTGCGCTCGACGAAGATTTCATTCGGACCATTGATCAGAATCTCGGAGACCGTCGGGTCATCGCGCAGATGCTGAACGGGCCGAAGGTTATTCGTCACCGCTTCCGCGGCGACGTTCGACATATTGCCCTTTGCATTGCTCATGGGCTAACAGCCTCAAGCGCGTCGTTGTTCAGGGCGGTCGCAGGTACACGAAGTTTCGGAGCTGCGTCTGGACCATTCGCGAACACGATGAATTTTCCTTCGACCGCTGTTTCAGGCGAGAGGAAAGAATAAACACCCTCTTTTTTTGGCTCCATCTTAAACGACTTCACTTTTCCGAAGAACGTCGCGTGATGTTCTGAAAATCCATCGAGAATGAAACTCACGTTTTTTTCTTTTTCATTCACATTCACGACATGGATCAAATAGCGACCGTCTTTGCGCACCCGAATCGTGTTCGGAACAAAACCGCGCTCGGTGTTTAAAATGACGATGTCTTGGGTAGGCTCACCCGCATCAAATACTTTTCCGATGAAGCTCGGTTCATCTTTTGTGTTTGATTCGAGAGTCGCCGGCTTTTCTCCTTCGAAAGTTTTTACCGACGCAGGATCGCGTCCGTAAGAATTGTTATTCAATTCTGTCTTGCGCATTTGTTGCGTGCGACGCGAGAGATCGAGTGACCACTCGGCGTTCGCTTGATTCGCCAGCAGCAATGTC
>JAYSST010000142.1:0-4577 GCA_043720435.1 Bdellovibrionales bacterium | reverse complement strand
TAGAGCACAATAAGTTCGTTTCGGCCCTCTTCAAGATCACCACGATTAATTTTACGACGGGCGACTTTTAGTTTTTCTTGAGTTTCCTCAAGCCGTTCGCCTTCCATCTGATTTCCTCGTTGCACGGGATCCCAAATCCAACCGAAGAACCATTGTGCGGCGATGAAATTAAACGACCAAGCCATGAACGCTACTTCGACCGGCTGATCCCAAATACCGACGCGAAGGATCGCCATCAAGGTGATCCCTGCGGTCATCGTGGTGAAACGCTTTGCGAACCGCTTAATAACGATACCGCCGAGATCTGATTTGATCGGGTTGAAAACTGTCATCCAATCTTTCGTAGCCGACCACAAACCCTGTTGGCGCGGTTTCGATTCAAATCGATAGTCTTCGATGGGCGCGTAGTTCGCGGCTACTCTTGGTTTCACCTTCTGAAACACGAGCGCCATCTGAGCTCCCGCGATGAAGAAGTGAACAAAGGTGTTCTGAAAGATATCGTACCAGTGAGCTCGCGACGTCCATAAAAAGCCATCGGCATCGGCCGCAAGGTGTTCGGGGTGCGAAAGGTCGGCTCGCTCGCCGTAAAGACCAATAATTCCCACGACCATCAAATGGTCGACGCTGAACTCCTTCTTTACTTGGTCGCTGACGAATTCATTTGTGTAAACGTTCTTCAAAAACTCGTGATCTTGAACAGCAAAGTTTGCGGCGGCAACCAGCTTGTTGCTCATTTGAGAACTAAACGCCATTCGGAAACGTTCGATTCGAAGACGCTGGTTTCCCATCGCGTCGACTTTTTTGGCGATCTTCTCGGCGGCACGATAGTACTGCTCGATGAGACCCTTGAGATTTTCATCAACGACCAAGGTCTTCTTCTTCAACTCCATCATCTCTTTTATCAAAAGATGACTTAACATCTGCCATTCAGCTTTTTTTTCTGGCGTGTCGAGAACGGCGTTAATCTTTTCGACTTCGAGACCATCGGTCGATTCTTTTCCCAGCATCATCAGCAGAGCGGGATCCATCCTGTGTTTTTCAGCCACAAGTGTAGCCGCCACAAGTAGGGCTATCGAATCAAGCTTCCGATTTTCTTCATGCAGCGCGCTCTGCATTCTCAGATTCAAATCGATCTGTTCCCTTTTACCCGGGCCGAAGACTTGATTCAAACCGATGCGCTGATCTTTTGTGAGGCCCAGCTTTTTTCCCAGCTGGCTATCGGCGAGCAACTTCTGCATCGGATTCATGCCGTTATTGATGGCCGAGAAAAATGTTTTTTGTTGCGAGATGTGTTCTATCAACACGCGCCAGTAGGGAAGAATCATCCAGGCATAGAGACGCATGCCGTACGATGTGATCCGCTGCCAATTGTTGAGACTGCCCCAATTTTTTGCGAGATCCTTTATATAAATCGCTTTGCGGGTGGTTTCGCTTTTCACCTTGTCCGCCATTTGGAGAAGTGTTTTTCCGACAACGGCCGAAAAACCGACGCCGGCGGGCCAGATGGCGGCGAGTGCTGCAATTGAAAGCAGCAACGGAGTTCTATAGATCGCGTCTTTCAAAACGGCAGGAAACAAGGCATCATAGCTCCAGGCGATGACCTTGATCTGGCTCAAGATTTGAAAGTTGTCATAGGCATACGGAAGTACGACCGCAGCAACCGTTAAAAAAATCGCGACCGAGTTCAAAGCAGTCCCGCCCGTTAGTGCTCTGCGAATCGTCTTGAGCTTTGAGACGGTTACTTCTTTTTCTGGAATGTTTTCGCTCGCCCGATCTGAATCGACCGTTCGCTCATTTAATTTATTGATGAACTTAAACCAGTTCTCCTCAGCTGCTTTGTTAGAAGTTTCAGCCGGCATGTTCGTAGTGATCTCTGAGAACGTCGCGAGCCATTCAGTTTCTGTAAAGTTATCGAATGAGTTCGATTTGAGCGATGTGGTCGCTTGACGGCGATTCTCGAGATTTTTCAATGTTGAAACGTTGAGTGCGCTGACAATCACTCGCGCTTGAGGGGACATCCTTTCGTTCTGAAGCCGAAGCTCTTGACGATCGAGTTCGCTCTGAACTTCATCGATGACCTTTTCAACCTGTGTCTGAATTTTAAGATCAGTCGATAGCAGTGCCGCTTGCCACTGCAACGTTTGATAACCTCGCAACATCTGCGCGTAGGTAGTTTCGCGGGCAAAAATCGCAAGAGCTTTGCTTTCAGTTCCCGGCGGCGCGTCCTTCGGTACGAAGGATACGTAGAAGTCACCAGCGTTGAGGCGTACGTTCCCTTCGTGGTCGTGCGGTTTGATCACAGCGGGTGAAAGATCGAGTGGTTGTGATCCGCGGGTGAGAAATCCTGCGGTAAGAACTACGTTCGAACGCTGCGAGTTCCACTGATGAATGACCTCAGCAGTTGGTTCCCAAAGTTTTTGAAAAACGGGAAGGGGCGACTTGAAAAGCTGAAGTGCGACGAGACCCAAGTCGATCACGTGCAATTTCAATTTCGAATCCAGAAACTGAAACAGTTCCGCGTCTTGAGCCGAAGCCAAAACATCGATGTCGTTAATTGTTTGCCGAGCAACAAGACTGCCGTTCTCACCATTCTTGTCGAGCCCACGATAAGCATCGAACATCAGGCTTTTTGACTTTGCATCGTAGACGATTTTTAGACCCGTGAACGCAACGTACGGAATCTCAACGTGATTTTGGTTAAAGTTATATTTTCGAGTTTTGCCGTGATCAAAAATTTCGAGCTCTTGGTTGGTTAAGTGGAAAACATCTGCTTCTTTGGGCGGACGCGAACCGAGCCGACCATTCGCGATATCGTCGATGAATTCAGTCACGGACGCTGGAGGAATGGGACCTGAATAGGGATACGCGCCGGAGTGCTGTTCCTCAGGAGTAGGGGTGTTTGAGGACGCCCACGCTGTACTGTAGTGAGGCGGGATAGCGATCATTGCGCAAATCAGAATTGCAGTGAAAGTTCGAATCGTCTGAAGTGCGAAAACCGAAAACGTTTTCATGCCTCTCCACTGAGCAGGTTCCGTACCTGATAAACTTGCTGGCGTTTTTCATCGGACTGAAACGCTTAGTATGGATCTGCGTCATTGAAGAGAGAATTCGGCTGCTGACTTTCCTCTTTACACGAATCTCATAACGAGACTTTCCACCCCGACCATGGTCCAAGCTCGGCCTTAAGTCTTAAGACTTCAGTCGAGATTTCCGATCAGTTCTTCGTGGAATTGATCGCCTTGCTCCTTCTAGCGCCGTTGATTTGGTCATCAGCGCATCCCGCAGGACCGCTGAACGACGAGATCACAGCCGTGGTGTCGATACCCACGCGTTCGCGCCCGCACATAGAATCTATTCAAGGTCGAGTCCTCATTCATCCGCCGAAGGATGCCCGTCTAACGATGACTGTGCTTGAACATACGCTGATCACTGAAAACACGCGCGGTCCTGCGTCAGGCGCTAAGCCAAAAATGATCGAAGTGATTGTTTCTGCGCCATGAGCTTAGAATCTTCCTACATGCGAACATTACTGATGAGCTTAGTGGTCACGTTTTCGTTCTTCGCGGTAGCGACGCGCGTACAAGCAGAACCTTCGAATGAAGCGTTCTACATCGAGCCGATGGAGATCCAGGTCAACCCAGAGACCGCCGCGCCAGCAATTCTCGAAGTCTTCAATAAAGAGCATCACTCGGCTGAAATTCACGTCGACATTTTTGAACGATCGGACACTATCGATGGAGCAGAAAAACGAGCGTCCACGAAAGACATCACGATCGATGCTACCGACTTCAAATTAGCTGCCGGACAGTCAAAGAAAATGGTCGTTGCCTATCGCGGTTCGCGAAAAATCACGCGCGAGCGAGCTTTTCGAATTGTGGTGCGGCAGGTTGGTGCGACCGAAGAAAACTCATTGGACGTTCGTTTCGTATATGTGGCGTCGATGTATGTGACGCCAAAGCGCGCAGCATCGAAGCTCGTAGTTCGAGGCGTGCATCGCACGTCGGACCGCGAGGTCGAAGTCACATTGTTCAATCAGGGGCATGCGCACGTGAAGACTAGCAATGTAACGTTTGTCATTCTTCAAAGACTCGCCAGCGGACCTGTACGCGAAATTGAAGTGAGTTCCGCGAGCCGCGAGAACTGGGCAAAACAAAACCTGCTTGCGGGTAGCAGCCGAAAATTAAAATTAGAGATTGGACCCGAAGAAAAACCGGTCCTCGACGGAACTTTTAGTCTGAAGTTTAAGAACTGGCCCACAACGCTGCGCTAGTGGGCCGAAGCTTTAGCATTTCATTGTGATAAACCGCATAGATAGCGAAGTGATCCGCCAATCTTGCTGGGAGTTTCGTCGTGCACCAAGTTTTCCTAAAAAGCCTATTCATGTTCGCTCTCGTCATTGCGCAAGTGTGATTGAGCGAAAACAGTGGATCGAACCGAATTTTTTTGAGCTCTCCTTGTCCGACGATCGAACCCCGCGCTCCTTTAAACGTGATGTGCAAAGCTTTTGGGAAATATTTTTTAAGATCGGCTGGGTAATACGGATTTTGATCGGACTTAAAAGTGGCCGTTTCTGAAAC
>JAYSST010000141.1:0-4580 GCA_043720435.1 Bdellovibrionales bacterium | reverse complement strand
ATCCCGCCCACCAAGGGCATCGACTACAAGACCGAAGAAGAGGTCGAGCGCCGGGCCTCCGACGACGAGGCGCTGTCGGTGCTGGCGTTCAAGATCATCTCACGATTGGTGTTGTGACTCGTCCGTTCTTGTTCGAGGGCAAAAAGCGTATGCGCAACGCCGACGGTGGAATCGCGGAACTTCGCGAGAACGTCGACACTCTGATCGTAATTCCTAACCAAAAACTTCTTTCGATTTCGAATGACCGAACGACGTTGGTAGATAGCTTTAAACGCGCTGATGAAGTTCTGCTTCACGCGGTGAAGGGTATTTCAGATCTCATTAACGTTCGCGGTTACATCAACCTCGACTTTGCAGATATCCGAACCGTCATGGCTTCAAAAGGTATGGCGATCATGGGTACCGGTCGGGCTCGCGGAGAAAACCGCGCTGTCGAAGCGGCAACAGCTGCGATCAGTTCTCCATTACTCGAAAATATTTCGATCGACGGAGCCACTGGCATCGTGGTGAACATCACAGGTGCAGATCTCTTGATGAACGAAGTGAACGAAGCTACGACGTTGATCACTGAAGCTGCGCACGAATCGGCTGAAGTTATCTTCGGTGCGGTTATCGACCCATCGCTTGGCGACGAAATTCAGATCACCGTTATCGCGACAGGTTTCGGACTCGATCCAGCGGTGATGCATGCAAATGAACATTTGGCTCAGATGCAGGCGCTTCAGCACCAAGTGCGTGCTTCTCAGCAAATGAGTTCGCTTACGGCTCAACAAGTGAATTCGCTCAACAACTCGATGGCAAATTCAACGGCGCTTCCACCGGCAAACACAATGGCGCAGCCAATGGCGACGGCACCGATGCCGACACCGATTCAGGCCATGCCGTCGCTAGCGCATATGTCGCCGCAGTACTCGGCTCCGCTTCAGCACGAATCAGTGCCGACTTACGGTCAACAAAGTTATAGCCAGCCGACAAATTGGCCGTCGATGCCGCAACCCGGTGCTTATGCTCCGCAAGCGGTAAGCGCGCCGATGTCGCATCAGTTGTCTCAACCACTTTCGCAGCCTTTGTCGCAGCCAATGACACATCAACCGTCACATCAGATGTCGCCGATGGAATATGCTCAAATGATCCAGCCGCAAGCGACGCCAGCGTATACTGCACAACAACCCGCGCAGTCTTATGCTCAAGAAGAAGGACCGACATTGAACATGAACGGCTCGATTCCGCCGCAGGCCGAGGGTGAGAAGCCTCTGCCACGCGACATTCTTCTTCAGAAGGTCCGCCAGTATCGCGAGTCGCAAGCGAGGCGCGCTGGTGCTCCGCAGCCAGAGCAATTGCAGATGGATGTTGAAGGGCCAGAAAGTTCGCTCGAGGCCGCGCGCCGTTTGGCGAGTGAGATCGTACGCTCGCCGTTCGATCCAAAAAATCTCGACGTACCAACGTTCTTGCGTCGCAAGAGCCGGGACGAAGAGTCTGAAAATCCAACGATCTAGTTGTTAGTTCGGTTTTGCTAAAAACCCGGAGAAATCCGGGTCTTTTTTAATGCGAGCTCCGGGTCTAGCGCACCCGAAACCGGTGCGGCGTCATCGGCGTGAGTCTAACGATCGCGTAAGTCTTTGAGACCAGAGCAGTCGAAAAGTGCGAGGAACTCGGCGTCTTTTGAACGCGCTTTTTTGTACGTCACGCGGCCGATTTTCTTCGTAGTGAATAGTCGAATAATCATGGTGTCTTTGTCGTTCTTAATTTTCACTTCGACCACACGTTCTTCGACATCACCGTCAACCATCGAAGCCGTCGCGGTCATTTTCGTGTTCGCAGATTCCCAACGCATTTGACCGAGTTGAACTTCAATTTCCTTCGAAGAAATGTCGACGCTAGCAACAACCGAATCTGAATCAGCTCCTGAAAATCCGTCGTCACTAAAGTCATAGATCGATCCAAGACCTTCTTCGAACAAATTGCTGTTCAGCGCGCCAACCTCGACGACTGAACAACGGGGCCATTTTACGTCGGTTGATAAAGCGGGCTCGCTCGCTGCGAATGCGTAAGTTCCAAAACAAAGAACAGAGAATAAGCCCATCAGACTGATTTTCATTGGATTCCCCCTGGAGTTATTCCCGAAGTTTAGTGTTTCAGCTGCGCCCTTTCAATCGATGGGGCGCACGAGGTGATATCTATACGGTGAACTTGCTTCAGCTAGATAGACGAGCCGTGTAAAGCGGGAGGTTTTTACTCAAGACAATGGATTCGCGGCGCCCGCAATGTCCGAGTGTGACACCCCATGCACCAGCGCCCAACTTCTTCTGCAATTCGGCTTCAAGCGTAACGTCTACTTTCGGCCGCGGCGGAAGTATTTCGAACACGCACATCCGAACTGCAGTCGTCGCAGCGATCTGGCAACTAGACTGACTCCAGTCGAAGCAGTCCTCGAAGTGTGCTTTGTCGCGACAGATTGCTTCGGTCCAGCCCTGAACACAAGAGGGTTGTGAGGCTCGCCAGAGCGAATGTAGTCAGCGGTCGCATCCTAAAGTCATGGGCCTAAAATCATGGGCCTAAAGTCATGGGATAGAGACACTCGATCTGTCGATAGGAATTAACGATTTCGTTAAGCGAGTCAGTGACTGTAGGCTTTGGGTTCTGCCGATAACTAATTGCTGGAGTTTACTTAAATGAATCGATTCACGACGACACTTCGTCCTTTTACTCGCGCTCTCGCACTTGCGACAACGGTTGTGTTAAGCAGCTCATTCGCTCATGGTGCAGAACCACTCAAAGACTCTCAAACGAAGAATGTTTCTAACCAGTTTTGGTGGCCGGATCGGCTCGATCTCGCTCCGCTGCGGCAACATTCGGCCGAAGCCAGCCCCCTCGACAAAAAGTTTAATTACTCGACAGAATTCAAAAAGCTCGATTTGAAAGCTTTGAAAGAAGACATCAAGAAGTTGATGACTTCCACACAAGACTGGTGGCCCGCCGACTACGGTCACTACGGACCATTTTTTATTCGAATGGCATGGCATAGTGCCGGCACTTATCGTGTAACGGACGGACGAGGCGGCGCAGGCGGTGGCCAACAGCGCTTCGAACCACTTAGCAGCTGGCCGGATAACGCCAACTTGGACAAAGCGCGACGTTTGCTTTGGCCAATCAAAAAGAAGTACGGAAACGCGATCTCGTGGGCCGACTTGATGGTACTCACCGGGAACGTCGCTCTTGAGTCGATGGGTTTTAAGACTTTTGGTTTCGCCGGCGGACGCGTCGATGATTGGCAGGCGGACTTAGTGTTCTGGGGACCAGAGAAGAAAATGCTGGCAGACGAGCGCTACTCGAAAGATCGAAAACTCGCGAAGCCTCTTGGCGCAGTTCAAATGGGCCTGATCTATGTCAATCCGGAAGGACCAAACGGAAATCCGGATCCGCTTCTCGCGGCGAAAGATATCCGCGAAACTTTCGGACGTATGGCGATGAATGATGAAGAAACGCTCGCTCTGATTGCGGGCGGACACACGTTTGGTAAAGCGCATGGTGCTAAGAAACCAGAGAAGTGCATCGGTGCTGAGCCGGCAGCTGCCGGAATTGAAGAGCAGGGAATGGGTTGGACAAATAAATGCGGGACTGGAAAAGGCGCTGACACCATCACGAGCGGGCTCGAAGGTGCTTGGACATCGTCACCAGCACGGTTCACAACCGAGTACTTGGGCAATCTCTTTGCGTTTGATTGGGTGAAAACAAAGAGTCCAGCGGGAGCGATTCAATGGATTCCGAAAGATGGTCAGGCTGCGGCCATGGTTCCGGATGCTCACGATAAAACGAAGCGGCACGCACCAATCATGTTTACGACGGACATCGCGCTTAAGATGGATCCGGAATATCAAAAGATCGCAAAGCGCTTCCTCGATAACCCTAAGGAATTTGAACTCGCCTTTGCGAAGGCTTGGTACAAACTTACTCATCGAGACATGGGGCCACGTGCGCGCTACCTCGGTTCGGAAGTTCCAAAAGAAGAACTTCTTTGGCAGGATCCAATTCCAAAGGGCAATCCGAAGTCGCTAGGTAGCGCGGAGATCGTTAGCCTCAAAACGAAAATTTTAAAATCGGGTTTGACGAGCGCCGAGCTCGTGCGAACGGCGTGGGCTTCGGCCTCGACTTTCCGCAGAACGGACAAGCGCGGTGGCGCAAACGGCGCGCGAATTCGATTGGCGCCACAGAAGGATTGGCCAGCGAACGACCCTGCGGAAACTGCAAAAGTCTTAGCGAAACTTGAGGAGATTCAGAAAGAATTTAGTAAAGGCGGGAAGAAGGTGTCGCTCGCCGATGTCATCGTTCTTGGCGGAATAGCGGCGGTTGAAGAGGCGGCAAAGGCCGCAGGATCAAATGTAAAAGTCGCTTTCACTCCAGGGAGAATGGATGCATCTCAAGAACTGACCGACGCAAGTTCGTTCGCCTTTCTCGAGCCGAAAGCGGACGGCTTCCGCAATTTCTTTAGCGAAGGCGGTACGCTGTCTCCGACGGAAATGCTTGTCGATCGCGCAAACGCCTTGAATTTAACTGTTCCCGAAATGACGGTTCTGATCGGC
>JAYSST010000140.1:0-1899 GCA_043720435.1 Bdellovibrionales bacterium | reverse complement strand
CTTCGACCGTTGTTGCAAATTTGCTTGAAGCTTCGCAATCGAAATCTTCGCCGCAGTCGACGGTCCGAATCGCAATTACTGCCTTCGTGGCATCGATTGTATAAGTCGTTTCAGCCATGTCGTTGTCGTAAGTCATTGCTTTAATTTCGTAGATCCCGCCAGAAACACGTTTCGCCGACACCAGCGAAAGAACGTCTGCAATTTTGAAAGTGGCGTCCGTGTCGAACATCTCACCTTTTGCATAAAGAGTCAGATAGACGGTTTGAGTCGGGCTTACGTCCGTGCTTCCGCCGAGGTCTTGAACAACAACCGAAACTTGAAGACCGCTTCGTTCAACGAGCGGAATCACTTTTACAACGCGTGCGACACTGACGGTGACATTTTCGCTGTTTATAGTCGCAGCTTGAGTCGAGATCGAAGTTGCAGTGACGAGTGCGAGCAGGGCGAGGGCTTTTGTCATCGGAATGGTTCCTTGGTTGAAGTTAGCGACTGTCTATCAACCGAGCATCGAAACCTGCAAAGCCGTTCATCTGATTATAGAACTGTCATGGTTTCGGGAGAATGTTCCTGGCAGGAAACAGGGAAATTGTACGTGCCATGCATGCCGAGATTTGCCGGTGGAGTGACCTCAAGTAAAAAGAAGTAAAAAGGGCACCGAATTTCGAGCCTTATGCGGCCGTTGCGATTACAATTCGAGCACTTCGGAGGAACGTTATGAAATCGACCCTATGTTTGGTTATGGCCGGCACTTTAGTTCTCACTGCTTGCAGCTCGGGCGGTGGTGGCGGCGGCGGGGCGACCGGAGTTTCGAAACTTTCCCCAGAACAGCAGCAGGCTTTTCAGGCTTGGCTAAAGTCTCCGATCAAAAATTGTGACGCCTCGGAAATCGTGGGCAGCTCGCACGCAATGCCTGACATGCGAAGTGGTGAAGGAGGGTTTCCGGATTCTACTACTTTTCCCGATTCGCCAGGATTTCCTGGTATGCCGCCAATGCCGCCACGCCGACCCGTAACTCCGCCCTCGGCGAAGGCTGAATCTGAAAAAGGAGTCGACCTCGCGGTTCTGGCCGAGCGAACTGGCGGATCCATGTGGATTTCCGCGACTCCCACGTCTGAAACCTTTGCGATCCTTTCTGGCGGTGCGTCCGGCTTCACTTCAGGCGTGTCGAATTCAAAGTTCGAAGAAGCTGTGACGATAAATGGAGTCGAGCAAAAGGTAAAAGTCGAGACGAAAAGTTCGGGCTTCGATTGCACGGTTAAAATCAACGATGTTGAAGTTGCAAAGCTCGCACTGGCAAAGAGCGTCGAAATTGCTGCAGCCACATCGGGCACTGTCAAATTCCACACGTTGGTCATAGATAAATCGCTGATTCTCAAAGAAGCAGGGTCTACAACCATTTTCAATTCAACAAGTTTACGACGGGCGATCGAGACAACGATGCGCGACGAGGCTGGTGCAACGGCACAGCTGAAACGCATTGGCTATTCAGAGGCCGAAGCGAAAAAGTATTTTAATCTCGGTGGCGGGCTAGGGTCGGGTTCATTCGGTGTCGAGTTTGCGACCGTACCTCCGCGCACGATTAGCTTCGCCGATGGAAATGAGATTCTCTTCACGGAACAGGCGTTCCCGTTCGACCGAACGGACTTGATATTCGCTACCGTTTATCGTTCGACGGGTAGCTCGATTGCTGGAGTAAACTTCGGCACAGGACCGGCGCAGGTCATGACAATTCGCCGGAAGATTCAAGTCGAAGAAGCTAAAAGAGGAACAGTCACATTCGATGACATGAACGAGCAATCGGTTGTGGCGCATCAGCCTACAACGATCGAAGTCGATCGATGCGTATCAAAACGCAGTGGTGTTTATTCTAGCTTCTACCGCAATAGTCTTCGGCAACGA
>JAYSST010000139.1:0-1899 GCA_043720435.1 Bdellovibrionales bacterium | reverse complement strand
TTGATCGTTTCATACTTCGTCAAGACGAGAACAAGTTATCGAAACGAGCGCTCGACGTTAAACGAAGCATCGTTCGCAAACTGACACGCAAGCCAGGCGACGCAAAAGCAGCGGCCGATGCCGCAGGAAAGGCGTAATCAGATGAAATTGAAAGTAACTAAAGGCGCTACTGTTGAAGTGATCACCGGATCTGAAAAGGGTAAGCGCGGCGTCGTTCTCGATGTCGATCCAACTCGCCTGCGAGTCCGTGTTCAGGGCGTGAAAGTTCAAACGAAACACTCGAAGAAAGACGGCCTGTTGAAAAACGAAGGCTTCATCGATTACTCGAATGTGAAGCTGGTTGAAAAAGCAGCTAAGAAAGAAAAAACAGATGGGAAGAAGCCAAAGGCAAAAGCAGCGGCGAAGTCAGCTTCAAAGTCGGCGTAAACTTTTGCGAGCTACAGCCCGGGTCTCTGAGCGATCCGAGCAACTTATCAAGAGGGGGCGGAGGCCTCCTTTTTTTTGACGGGGGTTTTTATGGCGATGCGGTTGATAGCCTTCTCAGTTTTAGCCGGTTTCATGTCTGCCGGCTCGCTTTCGTATTCCGCAGAGTCGACCGCTCGCGTGCAAGACATCGTGATCTGTAAGAGCCCGGCAAAAGAAGCCGCGCCCGGAAAAACCAGTACTGCAGGACGTGCAGTTCGCACGCTTCGAATATACGAAACCAAAGAGAAAAATGCGAGCGGCGAAACCGCGGACGGTTGCCGTGCGACTTACACGAAAACGAATATCGAACAAACGGTTGGGACAAGTCGGCAGCTGCAACAGTGCCAATCGATACTCAATGGAATTCAAAAGAATTTGGAAGCTTCAAACTGGAGTTGCCGCCGAGCCGGTCCGATGGCTGTTATGCGCTCGAGTGCAGCCGAAGCGAGCGAAGCTATGGTCGACGCTCGCGCCCCTGTAAACGCAGAATCAGTCATTCGCTAAGAAAGCGACGTCCGTGTCAAATGCACCTGTAACTACACCTGATTTGTTGAACGTGGCCGTTGTCCAAATGACGTCAGTGAATCATCGCGAGTCCAATCAGCTCACGGTCCGGAAAGCCTTAGAAGAAATCGATAAAAAATCTTCGGAAGTCCGGATTGATCTCGTGGTTTTTCCGGAGAACGTTTGGTTTTTGCGGCTCGTGGATGGCGAGCAACTGCCGGACTTCTCGATGGCCGTCGCGTTTCATGAAGAGATTCAAACTTGGGTCGAGCGGGAAAAGTGCGCTGTAGTTTTTGGCGCTGTGCCTGTCGCTCGCAAAGAAGGCGGTAAGCCTTTTTCTGCCACAGCGATTTTTGAGCCAGGACGAAAGTGGCATGTTCCATATACAAAGGTTCACTTGTTCGATGTCGACGTTACCGGACATAAACCTGTTCGGGAGTCCGATCACCTTGAACCCGGGCAAGGTGCACGAGTCTGGGAATATCGAGGCTGGAAATTTGGCTGCGCCATCTGTTACGACGTACGATTCGCAGAACTTTTCTCGCGGTACGCAGAAAAGGAAGTCGACGCATTGTTCTTACCATCGGCATTTCTGGTTCCGACGGGGCGTCAGCACTGGGAGATACTCGTCAGGGCTCGCGCGATTGAATCGCAGGCGTATATGCTAGCACCCGCGCAATCTGGAGACCACTTGGATCAAACCGGGAAAGCTGTAGGAATTCGCAAAACCTACGGTCGATCTATGATCATTGATCCGTGGGGTCGCATATTGGCCGCTGCGCAAGCAGAGCGTTCGGGCACAGAGATTTTGACTGCCGAGATGAGTCGCGATGAGATCACGAAAGTGCGTGTACAGATTCCGATGAAAGATCATCGGCGACTTTTGAAACAAGACGAGTTGAAGTAGGACTGCTTAAGTAATGGCAGAGG
>JAYSST010000138.1:0-4597 GCA_043720435.1 Bdellovibrionales bacterium | reverse complement strand
CGAGTCTTGGTTTTGGTCGCGGCGCAGGCCCACATCCGTCTTGCATACAACTTTAACCGAGACACTTGTGTTCACCCTCTCAGTGTAAGGAGGAACCGTCGTCGGCGCTATCAAAACCGACCCGAACCAGACTCGAGAAAGCGTGCGATCGGACCGATAAAAAATGAAGGAGGAGACAATGCTAAGAAAAGTCTCTCCATCGTCACCCGCAGAACAGCCACCAAAGCCAGTCCGCGTGCTAGACAATGGGCCAGAAAACCGGTCAGAAAACCGGCGAGCAAAGAAAGCGAAGTTCACGGTGCCGCGCGCGCGTTACTTCGTCGCGCTTGCTCTCTCCGTTTTCCTTCACGGCACCATTGGTGGCGGACTCGTTTTTTCTCCTTCACATAAATATGGTCGCCAAAAAGATCAGTCTTCCGTCGACTTGATCTCGCCTGAAGAATTGAAAGCTATGCTCGCGCAAGAAGCGAAAAAAAATACGCCTAACTTAGCTAAACAGATCGTTGAGACTGATAAAAACCGCATCAACGACGAGATCGATCCCAAGGCGAAATATCTTAGCCAGTTCGATCAACGAGTAATTAAAGAAACTCGCGCAGCAAAGACCGGAAAATTCACGAACGAAGCCGGTGAAGGTAAAAAGCAAGCCGCAGCACCTGTTCCCCAAAAGCAGGACGATGCCGAAACCGACGCTGATCAGAAAAAAATGAAAACCGAAGAGCAAGCTGCGAACGAGGCCGAACTACAAGCGTTCGAGCACGGCGATATTTCAGTCGCCGCGAAAAAAGGACTGCAAAAATTTAATCCATCATTTCGAAAACTTCCCGTGGTTCCCGACCCGACCGCCGAACAAACAGTGACCGGGGACGGCCGTGAAGTTTCGGCGACCGACGATCACTTAAAGAATGTTCCGACCGGTATGCAGACGATGCTCTCGACCCGCGAATTCGTCTATTACTCGTACTACAATCGCATCAAAGATAAGTTGCGCCAGTACTGGGAACCAAAAATTCGCGAGAAGTTCGAGCGCACAATGCGACAAGGTCGAAGCGTCGCAAGTGAAGGCGACAGGATCACAAAGGTTGTTATCATTCTCGACGAAAAGGGAACATTGATCCGAGTGCAAGTCTTGAGTGCTTCAGGCCTGGTCGATCTCGACGAAGCGGCGGTTGAAGCATTTCGTGCAGCTGCTCCGTTCCCGAACCCACCCGCAGGCATCGTCGAAAAAGATGGCACCATCAAAATTCGTTGGGACTTCGTTCTCGAGGCTTGAGCCTCGCATCTCAAGGCTTAGCGGGTGCGTGCACGCTGATGCGAACTTGCCTGCCATAACTGTAATCAATTCCGCTAAATTCGATTTTCTGTGCCGGTCGCGCGAAGCGCGGATCGCCATCCGTCAATTCCCACCGCACGCGATCTTTTTTTAAACGTCGCGCCCAGATGGCATCTTGAATCTCAGTAAGTTTAGATGCTCCCTCAACGACGAGACCACCCTGTTCGATCACCGGAGCAATCAGCGATTCGCGACCCGGCAGATGTTCAGCATGCATCGTTTGTCGAAGCGCGCTCATAGATCCTTTGATGATGATCGTGCGCGGAGCCAACTCGGCCAACATTTCGTTCCACCAGTTTCCCGTCTCTGGAACTTCGCCTCGGCGAATTGCAAGTGTCGTCAAGTACGCCCGATCTCTGTCAGCGCTTTCTTTTGCTTTCGAATCTACGCCCCCCAACTCGCCGACGAGGTAGAAAATTTGCTTTTCCACGCCGCTGGTTGGCTCGGTGAAACGCATTTCGAGACTCACGTTCTGACGTACGTCGACGATGAATCGGATGCTTGTGATTTTCGCGCCAGGAACATTCGCAAAAAGCGCGGTGACGAGTTTTTGAAATACGTTTCCACCTGTAGAATTCGCGTCAACATAGTGGCCGTTCCGATCAATGGTTTCAGGCGATACCTTCGAGCGACGTACGGTTTCGATATCTTGCGGCCGCATCAAACTATGATTGTCGATCAGTACATAGCGGCGAGCGTGCGGAAACATAACGAGCGCCGCCGTCAGATCAAATCCCGACATCGGGTACAGGACTGTGTCTGTCACTTCCTTCGAAACCTTCATCTCTTTGATCGCTGCTTGAAGCTTCGCCAACATTGAAACGTAGGCATCGATCGCACGGGTAAGACCAGGAACGACTAGCGAAGGTTTCATCGAGAAAACCTGCAAATCGGCTCGATCCTCGTAGCGAAGAGACGATCCGTCGACACGACTGCGCCCTGTGCTCGCGTCGGACGTGAATTGACCCTCGCACCGACCAATCACGGCGGCCTGCGACTCGGCCGAGAGGCGCAAGGCGATTAACGTGAACATGACGAGAATTCGGGACTGCATACCCGAGATGGTTTCAAGTCTGAGGCCAACCGAAATTCGTGTTTCCGCTAGGGAAGACGTTCACTTCGCGAAGTAAGGCGTTCATTGTGTCACCTTAGCTAACCACGCGAGAGCGCTGTCATTTCGAGTACGGGCGGTACCTCGGCAGGCCCGAAATTCGCTTACGCACTCATCAATGAAATCAATCGTTGTTTGGGTGGGTCTTTGGGCCATGGGTCTTGGCGTTTTCGGTGTTGCTGAATCGGCGGCCGGACAAGAGCTGGAATTGTCTGAAAGGCTCGCGTACGCCGCTCGATTCGACGACTCGAAAGACGATAAAAAAACTTCGCGCGAGGCGGCCGATCTCTGGCAGGGAATCGAAACTTCCAGCTGGCCCGATGCTTTGAATAGTTTCAAAGCTCGTTTTAAAGCCGAACGAAGCTATCTAACCTTGTTTAAAAAAATTCCGCGCGAACCGATGGACATGCGGTCACCCGACCGCTTCAAACGCAGCATGAGCTCGAACGAACTCACGAATAAATCTTCGATCGGCCACATGGCTATCGGTTGGTCATGCTCTTCGCAAGGAGAGTCCCGCAGCGAAGGTTTCGCCGCACAGACCGGTGAGGACGGACAACAACCAGAGATGTTGAATAATGGCTGGGGAGTCACCGCTCTTGTTTCAACGTTCACCGATGGGCGCTTGCAAAATGGCGGCGAAGTTCAACGCTACTTTGCGACAGGATACAGAAAAGGTATCGGAGAAGGGAAACTCGACAGCTTTTTCGCACTTGTTGTCGAATTGCCGTTCACTGACTGCGAGCAAGTTCGCAGTTTCGTGAAAAACTATGTATTTCACCCTGCAAAACCTTATCGAAATTTCGGAATGCAGCCCGACCCACTAAAATTTGAAGGCGCGGGTTGCGGAAGTTTCGCGATTGCGGCGCTTTCCAATTCACCGTCGCTTGCGCCGATAATGTCATCTTTCTGGCGTACGGTTCCCATAGCAGAAAAACTTTTGGGAAGACGAATTCGAGTTCAGTTACCAAATGAAGTCATTCCCTTCGTCTTTGCCAAGACCGCGGCCGACGAGCACGACATCAGTAAGTATCGACTGGTTTTGATGAATTGGGATTCAGGGAAAACCGCCGTGACGCTGCGGATAGTTGATCCCGAACTCACGATTTACTCTTTAAAAAAAATCGCAGCGACGGCGGTCGCGAAACAGTCAGGATCAACGCGATTTCAAATGGAACACTTGAAGCCGCTACGCCGAGTTTATAATTTTCCAAGCAAGGGCGACGACAGCTCAATCAACGACAAAGATTCTGGTCTTCAAGAAATCGACGCCGCGTTTGACCCGAGTTTTGAGAGGGTTTCTGCCGCAGTTGATCAGTGGTGGAACGGGCGCGAGGCAACATCCCAAATAAATCTCATCAGCTTCCCGCTCGGCGTCGGCGTGATGATCGAATCGAAATAACCTAGACTGAACCAGACGAGACACCAGCTTTGCCTATAACCACACGGGAAACCTGGCCGCTGCCCAAGGAAGACGCTATCCTCATATGACGAAATGATGCGGGGTTTAAGTCCTCGCGAGCGCGGGTTGTGAGCTCGATACGACCCTGCTAGACCTTTTGCTCGAACTTGAACCAACTCCGGGAGGAAGCCGTGTCTTCAAAACCTTCTGCCCGCGAATCCGCGACTACGACGTCACCGATCCGCGCGCCTAAAGAAGTTTTGGACCGCATTTGCGGTCGAGCGCATTACCTAACAACGCAGATGATCTGGCTCGCGAACAATCGCGAAAAAGACAAAGGCGATCCAAAAGTTGGAGGTCACCCCGCCGCTTGCGCAAGCTCCCTCCATATCACCGGCGCTCTGCATCTGCTCGTGAAATCCGGTTTCGACTATATCGCGAACAAACCGCACGCGGCACCGGTCGATCACTCTTATAATTATCTTTTGAAGTTGCTGCTGCGAAACGCCATAAACGCTTCTGGACATCACGGATCGCCAATCGAATTCCTCGGACAAGATCTCTCGCGTCTCTCGCAAGAAGAGATGGATCAGGCGATGGAAGGACTTCGCAAATTTTCGAAAGATGGCGAACAAGTTTTTCAGTCTTACCACTCGGCTTACGATTCAGATCACCACGGATTTTTGCCATCGGGTACAGTTGGTATTCCACCCGTCAACGTTGGTTACCTTGCACACGCCTATCGTTTTGC
>JAYSST010000137.1:0-1905 GCA_043720435.1 Bdellovibrionales bacterium | reverse complement strand
TTCCAGCGACGATAAGAAGATCCGCTTGGCGTGGAGAGAATCGAACGACTTCGGCGCCGAACCTGGCCAGATCGTACTTCGGTCCCATCACCGACATCAGTTCGATACCGCAGCACGCGGTACCGTACGGCATCGGCCACAAAGAATTCTTCGAGCCCCATGCGACGATGTCGTCGAGACGTGTTGTGAACGCGAATGCGCGCGATGCATCTTCCATCGCTTGATCCGCAAGTTTTGCGACAAGAGGAGCAGAATTCGCGGGGTGCAGATCTGAAGAACTATTATGTGTGTTCGCCACGCAGTCTCCGATAATTAGCGCGCGCGAAAAGTCTCGCGTCGCCACGTTACGTATTCTCGTTACGCTTTCGTTTAACGAGAAAATCTTGAGTCAGTAAACATCGAGGTTACTCGAAAACCTTCGTTTTCGGAACGCTCTGCCGCACTTAGAGAAGTGTTCGAAGTTTACGTGAACACTCGGGGTTTTTGAATCAATGCGATTCGGACAATGCAGTGCAATGAACCATGCACGTCGATTCGACATTTTAGATTGCGGTTCCGAAATGGAACCGCCTAAGATTTTTAGATCGCACGGATGCGTAAACGGACGTCAAGCAAGGATTAGCGTGACGTTCAAACAAAGACAGGCGGCGGCGGAGGGTTCGCAGCTTGTTTTTTCCGCAATACTACGGAGGGGACATGACTCAGTTTACTAAAGCGAGTGCTATTCTTATAGGCACTCTGCTCGGCGCAGCTATCAGCGCATCGAATGCATCCGCGGCCACGGATCTTTTAATAAAAGTCGAAGCGGCAAAATCAGAAGGCGTCATTAGCCAACTGGTTCGTTTGACTGGTTCACGAAACGGCGTCGGCGGAACAAATGTTTCTGCGATCACCGATCGGCTTCACGACGGAACTCGTTGGGTTTCGTTAAAGTCATCGAACCACGCGCGCGCGCTTTCGATCCGAATGTTGTCTTCGATGCCGGGAGTACTCGCAGTTCAACCGAATTATCCAATTCGTATGATGCACGATTACCGATTGGCTGACGGTCCACAGAAAGATGCACTCGCTCGTCAATTGGCAAAAGGTGGTTCGCCGCTGATGCCGGGTGCTCCGAAAGTCGACAATCCAGAGATTCCAAAAATCTCGACACCGGGAATCGGCGCCGATTCTCTGTTCAGCAGCCAGTGGGGCATGACTGATAATAATGTCATCTCTGGTTGGAAGGGTGCAAAAGGCGAAGGATTCGTAGTTGCAGTTCTCGATTCGGGTGTCGATTACACGCACGAAGATCTTGTCGATAATATGTGGAGAAATCCGGGCGAAACTGGAGTCGATGCAAAAGGTCAGGACAAAACGTCGAATGGCGTCGATGACGATGGCAATGGCTACATCGATGACGTCGTCGGTTGGGATTTCGTAACGAACGACAACAAGCCGTTCGATCTAAGTGTCAATCCGATCGATCTCTTGTTCGGCGGCGGAAATCCAGGTCACGGAACACACTGCGCCGGTAACGTCGCGGCTCGTGGCGATAACGGCAAAGGAATTGCCGGCGTTGCTCCGAAGACCAAGATCATGGCTCTTCGTTTCCTCAGCGAAAAAGGCGAAGGCTCGACTGAAGCAGCTGTTAAGGCGATTCAATACTCAATTAAAATGGGTGTGAAAGTTTCGTCGAACTCGTGGGGTTCTTCTGGAGAAGATCCAGCCGATGTCGCTGGTAACAAAGCGCTACGCGACGTTCTCGAGGAATCGCGTCTTGCTGGACAATTGTTTGTTGCAGCCGCTGGTAACGGCGATGCTCAAGGCAAAGGCTACGACAACGATACAAGCAAAGTTCCAGCGTATCCATCGAGCTATCCCGATGTTCACATCTTGTCGGTGGCTGCGATCGATAAAGCGGAC
>JAYSST010000136.1:0-4604 GCA_043720435.1 Bdellovibrionales bacterium | reverse complement strand
TCATTAGACGACCTTTGAGTTCTTCGCGCATGCGCTTTTCTTCGCGCCCAACATGATCTTTTTTAATCGTCTCTTTGAGCTGTTCGAGCGACTCAGTTTTACCTCCGAGCGACTTAGCGAAGTCGTCGTTCAGTTCAGGCAATTCTTTTTTCAACAATTTCTGAAGTGTAACTTTGAAGGTCACAGGTTTCGCCGCGAGTTCGGCGACATGATAATCGGCAGGGAACGTGACCTTCACTTCACCTTGGACTCCGGTCATCATGCCGACGACGCCTTCCTCGAAGCCGGGAATGAACATGTTTGAACCAAGTTCGAGTTCGTGGCCTTCAGCAGATCCGTTCTCGAGTTCTCCCGTCTCAAGGAAGCCCTTGAAATCGATAACCGCAATGTCGCCCTTCTGAGCAGGGCGATTCTCGAGCACCGGAACGTTCACCGAACGGTTTTTGCGAATGTCCTGAAGCGCGTCATCTACGAATGAGCCTTTGAGCTCAAATTTCTCGCGCTTCAAAGGCAAACCTTCGAGTTTCTTCAGCGAGACGCTTGGGCGTACTTCGAATTCAGCTGTGAAACCGAAATCCTTGCCTTCATCGAGCGCGTCGAATTCGATCGTCGGAAAGCTTACGGGATCGAGCTTGTGCTCTTTCAAAGCGGTCGCATAATACTTTTGCACGAGGTCGTTGACGACGTCTTGCTTTACGCGATCGCCGTACATTGTTTTCACGGCTTTAATCGGCGCTTTACCTTGGCGAAAGCCCTTGATTGCGACGTGTTTTTGGATGGATTTGTAGGCAGTTTCAAACGCGGCTTGCACCTCTGCTGCAGGTACTTGGATATTGAGCTTACGCTCCAGCGTTGAAACCGTCTCGAGTTTGGTGGTCATGACCTGTCCTTGCACTATTCCACGGTACGTGGATTTCACTTAAAGAATTGAGTGGAATTGATAAGAAAAACGTCTAGAAAAGTCTAATCTTTTCGTGGCTATTTGCAGATGTGGGGAGAGTTCTAAATTGATCAAAGCTGGCTCGACACACTCATCTCGGCCGTTTCTTGCGCGGCCTTACGTTTTCGTGTCCGGAAAGGGCGGAGTCGGCAAATCTCTTGTGGCGGCCACCTTGGCGGCTTCCACGGCAAAACTGGGTCGAAGAACGCTCCTTGTAGAGACCGGCGACCGCTCGTATTTCCGAGATTTCTTAGGGCTTTCAAGGGTCGATCACGAACCTATTTCATCTGGCTTGGGTTTTGACGTCGCGCTATGGAGCGGCGAAAGCTGTTTGCGTGAGTATGTTTTGCATCTTTTGAAGCTCGAACGACTTTATAAGATCTTCTTTGAGAACAAAGTTATGCGCGCCCTCGTCAACGTGGCACCGGGCCTGGGCGAGATTGCGATCTTGGGAAAAATCACCTCTGGCATTCGAAGAGTCGGGCCACCCTTGAATTACGATACGATTGTCGTCGACATGCCTGCGACGGGACACGCTCTAGCGATGTTTCGAGCTCCGCGAGGAATGGCGGAGGCGATTCAGATCGGCCCGATCGCGCAGCATTCTGGAGACGTCGATCGACTGTTGCGAGATCCTGCGCTTTCGGCGCTCGTGACAGTGAGTTTGCTCGAAGAACTTCCGGTGGCCGAGACGAAAGAATTTGTGCGCTCGGTAGAAAAAGAATTCGGTATGTCGGTTCGAATTGTCGCCAACAAAAAGCTCGATGTGGATATATCGGTGGATGAACTCGGCAAACTCAAAGACCTCGGCCTTGGCGAATTTTCGAAGTATGCCGGGGGGATTGAAGCGCAGTTAAAAACGCAGTTAGACCAGCTGCATGTTCTTGAATCCGAATTCGGAAACGAGCACGAGATTTTCGTGGTGCCGCGAATGTTTTCGAACGAACCTCGACAGATGATTGCCAAAACTGAGGAGGCGTTACGGGCGCTCTCGACCAGCTCTTAAAAAGTCATAAGGTTGTGGTCTGCGTCGGCTCGGGTGGCGTCGGCAAAACGACGATGGCGGCCTCGCTCGCGATTCGCGCGCGACAGCTGGGATTGCGTACACTAGTCATTACCGTCGATCCGGCGCGCCGGTTGGCGACAGCCATGGGACTCGACCTGTCGGGGGTCGAAGAACGGCTTGTTCCGAAAGCGACGGGTTCTGTTGCTGGTCCTGCTGGCACGGGCGAGTTATTCGCGGCGATCGTTGATTCGAAAAAAATCTTTGATGCGTTTGTGATGAAACACGCCACCGAACCGGATCTTTTCAAAAAACTTTCTAAAAACCGGTTGTACCAGCAGCTTTCGACGACGCTCTCGGGGTCGCAGGAATTTACAGCGCTCGAGCGGCTTCTCCAAGCCGTTGAATCAAATCGATTTGATCTTATCATTCTCGATACGCCGCCGACCCAGCATGCGATTGATTTCTTGTCCGCGCCGGAAAGAATTCGAAATCTATTTCAAGACACAATCACCAAGTGGTTTATGAATCCTGCTGAGAATTCTGGATTCTTGGGGCAAGGTCTCATCGGCGCCATCATCGGTCGCGGAACGCGTGTTGCTCTGAAGTCGCTCGAGACCTTAACAGGCGCGAGATTTATCGACGAACTGATCGATTTTTTTCATTCTGTGCAGTCGATTCAGAAGACACTGCGCGATCGCACCGAAAAAATGAATCAGATTCTGATGTCGGCGGATGCTCAATTTGTTCTTGTAACGAGTTTTGACGCCGCGAAGCTGCTCGAAGCGCAGCATTTGAGTGGGCACCTCGATCGATTTGGGTATCGCCTAGGAGCATGTATACTCAATCGTGCTTTTCCGGAAAGCTTGCCTCAATTCGAAAGCCTCGACGGAAAAATTCCGGACGTGCTGGGCGAGTCCGCTCGACGGCTTGCCGCGTTTCATGCGACGGTAAAACAAGATCACGAACGACGTTTTGAGCTATTTCAAGAATTCGAGCAGCGAATTGACGCGACCGTCGCAGTTGTACGTGTCCCAGAGTATCGGCAGGATATTTTCGGACTTGAAGATCTCGAGTCCTTGGCTACGTTCTTAGGTAATTCCAATTAAGGAGCACGTTTGCGACGGCAACTAGGCTTAAGACATATATCACTGACTGTTTTTCTGATTGGCCCGCTGCTCACGGGCTGTTCATCGTCTGGGAAGTCTGCTGACGGGAAACAAAGCGTTCGCCAAACTATTCGTAAGATCATGGGCCTTCACGACGATCCGTATTTAACTCCGATTCCGGATGCCCCTGCTGCGTACAAAGCGGCTTATGCCAAACTCGAAGGTCGCGAATACGAAGCAGCAGTCGAAGGGTTTTCGAAATTTCTGCGCGAACAGCCAACGACGAACTGGATTTTAGCGGCGCAATTTAATTGGGGACGCGCACTTGAAGGTCTCGAGCGTTATCGCGAGGCCGCCGCGAAATATCAAGAGACCGCCGAAAAAGGAAAACGGGTTCCGAAGCTCCAAGGGCTTGCGTTGTTGCGAATGGCTGTCGTGCTCGAAGCACTGGGTGAAGACGCTCGAAGTCTCGCCGCTTTGAAGGATGCCGAAAAGCGATCGGGGCAGATGGCTTCGGAAGTTGCGCAAACCGAACTTCCGGCGCGACTCGCTTCCGCCTATGCGCGCGAGCGTAATTTTCCGGAAGCCGAAAGATACTTCAATCAAGCCGATCGGCAGCTCGGCCGATTGCGCGCGCAAGTACCTTTGAACGAGATGCCCGAGTGGCTTCCACGAATTTTGTACGCCATGGGGCATCGAGCGCAGGCGGTTGTTCAGTGGGACCGATTCGAGGCGAGCCTTGTGCCGCTTGAACGAAGCCAGCTTTATCTTTTGCAATCAGCAGAACTCGGCGTCGAGCCGTGGGCTTCACAAGCAGCCGATGAATTAATCGGTGCTTACGCAGCTCTGCGAGTTTCAATCGACGCGGTGCCAGTTCCTGCGGCCTCTGAAATTGTAATCGCCGCTCGCGAACAACAGCGAATGCGCTGGGATCGATTGGTAAAACTGGCAGATGCCATCGCAAAGCTGCGAACTCTGTTCGTTAATGAGATCGAGAACAACGCTCCCGAAGGCGCTCCCCTAAAAAAGATTACAGAATTTGCATCGGAGTTTGAAGAAGGCATTCAGTCGACGTTGATGCAAGAGCGTCGTGTAGGCGAAACACCGACGCCCGAGTCGTTGCGACGAAAGCTCGGTGTGCGCGGCACAGCCATAGGGGCACAGCCTGCTTTTCCCGGTGAAGGCGGACCGGTCAAGTCTACCAAAGAGACCGAAGGTGAAGACGAGTGAACGGCATCACCGATTTCTTTCAGGGATTCTTTGCGCCTGCGTACGGCATCCGCCGGTTGATGGTGGACTCACGACTGCGCGCTCTTTCGATATTGCCACTTCTCATTTCTTTGGTCGCAGGCTCGGCGCTGACGGTTGCTGGACTTTACGTTTTGGGCCAACTAATCGGTCGAGGCATAATGGAGCTTGGCGCGATAGCCGGCATTACGCAGGGTTCGTTCGCTAGTTTTGCAATTGCGATTTTGCTTTGGGCATTTGGCCTTCTTGTGCTTGGCGCGGCCGTGTATATGGGAATTCGAATAGTAGCCGCACCGTTTTACTC
>JAYSST010000135.1:0-1908 GCA_043720435.1 Bdellovibrionales bacterium | reverse complement strand
ACGTACTTTGCGACCGTTTGTGTCGCGATTCCGCCGACCGGCGAAATTAATGACAGTGCGACAGCGACTTTCAAATCGTGATTGGCGCGATCGACTTTCTGGTACGACGCCTGGCTCGCATTTTCTAACGTCGAAACAAAACGTCGCGCCACAGTGTCTCGGTTCATCTTTAGATTGATCGTGTAGCCGACGGTTCCTGCAACACCGACAACGGCTCCTGAGATCACATAACCCGCTATAGGTAAAGCCACTGCGACGACCACGAGCGGAACACCGATCGCAAGTTGTTCGCCTGTGGACCGATTCTCTTTTGTGTAATAAAGCGCAGCCGCAAGCCCGCAATCTTGAGGTGAAGATTGCAATTCACTTTCGATGAACGAGCCGTATTCGAAAAGACCTAGGGATTCTGCTTGGGGAACTGCTTTGATCGCCTTTTCTGCAAAAATGCGATCAGACGCCAAGTTTTTGCGCATTTGTTTAACGGCCGAAAGAACTTCATCTTCTGAAGTCGTCGGACTTTTCAAATACTGCAAAATCGGATTCAGAGCCAATGCTTCAGTGTAATCGAGACCGTTTTTATACCGAGCCGCAAGTAGGGCATCGTTTTCAAATTTGCGTATATCTAGCTTTGATAGTTCGTCAGCGGCGGCTTTACGATTCGATTCGAACTTAGTTTCGCTGATGTATTCTTTTAATACCGACTGCGCCGTCATCGTTTCTTCGGAGGTCAACGGTTCCCAATCGATTTCTTTGACTGTGCCAAGTGCGCTCGCGCTTTTGTTCACATCTGTGTTGGCTTGGAACATCAGCGTTAAAACTTGGCCGTCCGTTTGTGCCAACGCTAAATTCATTCGGGCAGTTTTGACGAGTGGCCGCAAAACGAATTTCAGATAGTCGCGCACGCTTTTGCAGTCGGCAGTCGGAGGTTTCAAAAGACATTCTTCGAGTACTTTAAGTTTTGCTTCTTCTGACGTCATTGAAGCAAGAACTCGTACGCCGACACGTTTTAAAAAATCAGCGGTCGTGCGACCTTTCCCATCTTGCGGCGGTACGGCGCGACGAAATAAGCCAGTCTTCGGTCGACCCTTGAAAGCTTCGGGGTCGGCACAAGCATTTGCAAAGGGCGAAGTCTCAGCCGCGGCGACGGCCGTCGATATCTGATTGAGACGCGTCGGAGAAAATCCCCCCATCGGAGTCGCTTGGCTAGAATAATCGCACTCTCCGAAAAATTCGGCGCGGGCATGGTGCCCAGTGAGCATCAACGCGATGAACGTCGCAAATAAACCCGAGAACATCTGATTTGATGCGTTTGACATACAGTCACGTTCCCAAAAACTCCGGATTTATTTTAGCTCAGAACGCTTCGAGATGATTTTCGAGATGAGGCCAAATTCTTTGGCCGGGCCCGGATTCAACCAAGTGTCGCGATCCAGTGCCTTTTTGATGTCCTCAATCGTTCTTCCGCACTCTTGAGCATAGAGTTCGATAATGCGATTTTTCGTTTCGATGAGATCCTTGGCATGAATCGCAATGTCCGTCGCTGATCCGGTGAGGCCGCCGCTCATCAATGGCTGATGCACCAAAAACTTTGCATTTGGAAACGCGTAACGATCTTCTTTCGCTGCGCAAAGTGAAATGATCGAACCCATGCTTGCGGCAAGTCCGGTGACGACAGTCACAACGCGCGGGCGAATGAAGCGGGCGGTGTCGAAGATCGAAAAGCCAGAATAAACTTCTCCACCGGGGCAATTGATAAAGAGATACACGGGTGCTTCGGCATCGGCTCTTTCGAGCGCCAAAAGTTTTGCGCAAACTGCGTGAGCAAGGCGCGCGTCGACCGGAGCGTAGACCATGACAATTCGAGCAGAGAAAAGCTCTAGTTCGATAGGATTAGGAAGTCCCTTCTCA
>JAYSST010000134.1:0-4607 GCA_043720435.1 Bdellovibrionales bacterium | reverse complement strand
CCGAGTGACATTTCTCAGAAGGAAGGTTTACTCGTCGACTGCCCTGTCGAACCGAACTGCATTTCGACGCAAGCATCTCGCGGCGTTCAAGCGATCGTACCATTTACGTATTCAAAGACTGTCGATGAGGCGCGCACCGCGCTCAAAGAAGAAATGGCGCGGATCGCGGACGTAACGCTCGTTAAGGAAGACGGACCCTATTTGCATTTCGAATGTCGATCGCGCGTCCTGCGTTTTGTGGACGACGTCGAATTCCTTTTCGATGAAGAATCGAAAACGCTTCAGTTTCGCAGCGCCTCGAGATTCGGCTATAGCGACTGGGGTACGAACCGCCGCCGGATGGAAGACATCCGCAACAAAATATTGGGTCACATTTAGGGAGAGAGGTCTTGGGTCACACCGCAGGGCGAAATACCCCTGCGCGTTGCCTACGCAGCTGCGACCGTTATTTTGCCGCCGCATTCTGCGCAGAATTTCGGTGCGCCCTCAAAACCGTGGCCGCAACTCGGACATGCATTCGCGCTAATTGCTTTTTTGAACTTTCGTGGGTCAAAGCCGGGCTCGTCGTCGACCATGCCCTTTTCATTCCACTTCTCAATCTCTTTCAAGACCGTCCAAATTTGACTCCAGCGTGCAAACTCTTTGATTTCAAATTGTAACAAGACGCCTTTTTCAGTCGGCACTCGTTTAAGAAACAGACCCTTGGTTTCCATTACGCCGAAAAAATCTGCGTTGAGAACGACTCCGCTGTCGGCCTTAAATTTTTCCACCACTGTGCTGAATTCAATCCGTACGGCGCCGTTTCGATCGATCTCGAGTTCTTCGCCGTAGGCGACGAGCGCCGCAGTTACTTGCATGACCTTCTCGTCGGTCTTTAACAGTTCCGTTTTTCCACCTTTGAAATAATAGTACTGCCAGTGTTCAAACGCCCACTCGATTAGCTCGGGCTTTTTCAGTATCAATTTGCCAATTTCTTCAGGAGCCTCGGGATCGTCCTCGTTCTTCTGCATAACGAAACTAGCCAGGCCGAGCTTAACGAAAATGCGAGCCGCCGACTCGAGACGTTTTGGAGATTCGAGAAACACGCGCTGTCCGTATTGCTTTGTGACCGGCCAGGGCACAACCAACGAGCCATCTTTCTGCGCCTCACCCTTCATTCGCGAAACGTGATAAAGAGTCGCGAAGATTTTTGCCATTTGATCCGGAGGGCATGGCTGACTGTCGCGCTCCATTCGAATGGATTTGAGTTCGGCTTGCAAAAGCTTTGAACGATCCAACAATGATTTTGAAAGCAACTTAACAAATTGTGATGCGCCATCAAGTTGCGTTTTTACAGCGTCGAGCGGCAGTTCTAAAAGCCTCGTTTCGACCAGTGCGACGGCCGAATGAGGATTCGTCCCCATTCCGCTCAGCGCGTGATCGCCGATGACTTGCATTGCGCCAACAGTAAATAATTCGATCGGCTTGCCACGCGTAATCTGAAGCGACACTTGTCCCGACTGAATCAAGTACAGCACTTGAGCCTTCTCACCTTCTTTGAAGATGACCTCGCCCTTTTTGATAATTTTTGAACCTGGATTTGCCGGTGCCGCTGCCATGACTCGCCTCCAAAAAAGCCGCGCGCATTCGCAACGGCAATACCGAACGCCTATCGACGGTTTTGGGTGTGCTCTTTAGCTATGGAATCGGAGTGCGGCCCGCCGAATGGCTAGCGTGCGGTCCAGCCCCCGTCCATCGTGATGGATGAACCTGTAATCGCACGGCCAGCTGGACCGGCGAGAAGCAATGCCATCGAAGCTAATGCTTCGACCTCGATGAATTCTTTTTTTGGCTGCGCAGCGAGTATCACATCGCGAATAACTTTTTCTTTCGAAATTCCGTGCGCCGCCGCCTGCTGCTCGATTTGTCCCTCGACCAAGGGAGTGCGCACGTAGCCTGGGCAAATCGCGTTGATTGTAACAGCAGTGTCGGCCAGCTCGAGAGCGATGGATTTTGTAAAGCCAATCACACCATGTTTCGCTGCGACGTACGCTGACTTAAACGGCGACGCCACTAAACCATGCACGGATGCAATATTGATGATGCGACCATGTCCGCGCTTTTTCATTCCCGGAATCGCCGATTTACTCGCATGGAAAGTGCTCGATAGATTTATCGCGAGAATCGCATCCCATTTTTCTTCGGGAAATTCCTCGATCCCGGCGACATGCTGAATACCAGCATTGTTGATTAAGACATCAAGCTGCGGGTTTCTCTTTTCGGCATCGGCGATCATTTCGCGAATTTCAACGGGTTTCATCATGTTCGCCGACGAGAACCATGCCTGAACCTTGAACTCCTGTCGCAGTTCGGTGACAAGCCGATCTACAGTCGCTGCGTCTGCAATTCCGTTGAGCGTGATGTCGAACCCTTGCGCCGCAAAAGCACGCGCCAATCCCCATCCAATTCCGCTTGTCGAACCCGTGATGACCGCGTGCTGTGCCATTCTTTTCCCTTCTCGTGACAAAAGCCTGACACTGACATACTTGCTGTTTCTATGTCACACTCTCCTAGCGTAAATCCGCCCGCACGCCATCGGGACATACCTACCGTCACGGCTGCGACCATGGGAACAATCTCTAATGAGCGCCCTCTTGAAGATGAGCCGCGATTCACAGCCGATACGCTCGTGACCAAACGAGTTTTTACTCTACCCGAACTAGAGCTCGAGGTCGGCAGCCGACTCAAGAACGTGCGCATCGGCTATGAATGTTACGGGAAACTAAATCCCGCAGGCGACAATGCGATTTTGATTCTGCATTATTTTACCGGCTCGTCGCACGCAGCTGGTCGGTATCATGAAAGTGATGCCGAGCCTGGTTATTGGGACACCATCATCGGACCAGGTAAAGCGATCGACACCGACAAGTACTTTGTCATCGGCGTCGATAGTCTCGCAAATTTGTACTGTCGAAATCCGATGGTGATTACAACCGGACCAACCTCGGTTAATCCAGAAACGGGAAAACCGTACGGTGCAAGTTTCCCGATTGTCACAATGGGTGACTTTGTTAACACCCAGTACGCTCTCTGCCATTATCTTGGCGTCAAATCCCTGCACGCTGTCTGCGGATCTTCCATGGGTTCAATGACGGCGCTCGAATGGGCGGCGCGATTTCCCAACTTTGTAAAACGAGTCCTGGGAGTCATCGGTGGAAGTATTTCGAACGGACCTTACCTCATTGCCATGCTTCGACAGTGGACGATGCCGATCATTCTCGACCCAATGTTCAAAGGTGGAAATTACGAGCCCGATGAACCCCCGCTTCGCGGGCTCGCCGCTTCGCTCGAACTCGTCACGCTGATGGCACTATCGCCAGAGTGGGCAGAACGCGCGTTCCAACGTCGACCCGCGGATCGAGATTTTCCGACCGAAGCCGCGCTAGAAAATCTGTTTGCGATCGAAGCTGCGCTCGACCAGACAGCGAAAATGCGTGCTTCACTTGCTGACGCGAACAGTTTTCTTCGCCTCGCTAAAGCGGTACAGCTCTTCGACATCGGTGCAATCAAAGACAGGATTAAGGCGAAAGTACTTTGGATTCCTGCGGCCCAAGACAAGCTGCTATTTCCCGAGTATGCTATGCAAGGTATCGCGGAACTTCGCGCGCTTGGGCTCGATGTGCAGACAACTCGAATTGAAACTGACGGTGGACATCTCGATGGGCTCAACGAGATAAAAACTAAGGCGACAGAAATTGCATCGTTTCTATCGTCAGGCCCAGCATAAACTTAATAGATTTCAAAAAGATCGATGACTTTTGCGACCATCTCTTGATTGAGTGCCACACTCACGGCCAGCGTCATTGCGTCGTCTTGAAAACTGACGACCGAATGCGTTTTTAGAGCATTAAAAAGATAAGGTCTGCCGACTTCATACGGGATCAGCTTGCCGTCGTAAACGAAGTGAAAATGATTCGCACCCGTATTCGCCAGCGGAACCAAGATGCGGAAGTAATCTGGAATCTGGAAATTCACCGAGCCATCACGGTGTGGCGGGAAGTGCCCACCTGCCTTGAAACGAACGAATCTGCACCGACCGAGATGAGATTGAAACGGTTCAACCAAAGGATGAATCGCTTGGCATTTGCGAAACGCATCCGTGGGCTTATTAAAATCTTTTTCCGAAACTTTTCGGCCCGTCTCTTTTGACCACTCATAAAGCGAATGCAAATCAGGATAGCCGCTCATTCCGCCATCGAGGGACGTCAGGGAAAGCCCCATACGAGGATTGCCCGGCTTCGTGGGATTATACTGCACCCACGCATTGTCAAAGCCTGCGAGTTCCGTTTGAAGAGCAGCGCAATCGATCTTTATTTTGAGCGGAACAATATCGCCGTACGAATGCAGCTGTTGAAAAAGTGCAACCCGAGCGGAATTAACGCTTTCGACGCGATTCCAGTCAGTCATCATTTTTTTCTCGAACTAGTAGTTGGGAAAATAAGTGGATATTCAATGTTGTTAGACTCCCAAGCATCGAAACCAAGCCGATACCAAAACACCTTTTTGAAGCCGAGCGATCGAGCGATGAGGGCCGCCTTATAGCTGCGCCAGTCATTTTCATCTCTACC
>JAYSST010000133.1:0-4615 GCA_043720435.1 Bdellovibrionales bacterium | reverse complement strand
TGAAACGCCCTCTGCTAAACCCATGTCGAGACGGCCGGTGAAGTTGACACCATCATAGTTGTTGAAAATGACCTGCGGCGCGACCATCGCTTGGAACTGTCCCTCTTTTAGAACTTCGCCGGTGTCCATCGTCGCGAAATAGGCATGTGCCGGTGCGGTTGATAAGAGCACACTCGTGAGAGCTGAAATGGTAGTTACTGTGGCGATGTTAAAAACCGATGTGAAACACTTCATGATGGAACTCCAAGAGATCGTCGTTGGGAAAAGCCGTTTCTATATCATTTCATTTGTGACGGTTTGACAATAGCGCGAGCACTTGCCAGTTTGGGAAGGCGTGTCGAATACAAGGTTTCCTATATCGCTAGTGATCATAACTTTGAACGAGCAAGATGGTATCGCGCGAGCGATCGAATCGGCTCCGTTTTGTGACGATATAGTTGTCCTCGACTCGGGTTCCATCGACGAGACATGTCAGATTGCTCGAGACTTAGGCGCACGGGTGTTTCTCGAGGAATGGCGCGGTTTCGAAGCGCAGAAACAACGAGCGACTGAATTGGCCAAACACGATTGGATTCTATCACTCGATGGGGATGAAGCCGTCGGCTCGCTTCTTCGCGAACAGATCACAGAGCTTTTGACCCGTTGGGCTGATGGCAAAGATCAAAGCCATTTCAAGGTCGATGGTTATAAATTTCCGCGGCTTACATTCAATCTCGGCCGCTGGATACGGCACGGCGGTTGGTATCCCGACACGCAGCTGCGACTCTTCAATCGCACACGCGCCAAGTGGATCGGCGGGGGCTTGCACGAGCGGATCAAAGCGGGGAAAGTCGAACGTCTGCAGGGAGCCCTCCTGCACTATCCGTTCAAAGACCACGCCGAACAGGTCGCAACGAACAATCGTTACTCGGGCCTTGGTGCGGAAGCTCTGTTTAAAAAAGGCGAACGTTTCGCGAAGTCACGATTGATATTCAAACCGTACTTCAAATTTTTAGAGCTCTACGTTATCAAACGCGGATTTTTAGATGGCCTGCCTGGATTCATTATCGCGGTTGGTGGTGCGTACTCGATATTTTTAAAGTACGCGAAGCTTTGGGAAATAGAAAAGTTCGGTAAGCGCGAGCGTGTCAGCACTGTTTCGAGCCCCAGCCTTAAAATTGATCCGAGTCAAATTTCGAGATAATTTTCGGACTTCCGAGGGGGCCCCCGTGTTTATGGAACCACGAGTGACCGGGCCATGGCGTAAAATTCCTCCCGGGCATGTGCGCCCGGACGGACCGCACGAGAAACAGCGACTAAGATTACAACGCGGTCGCCATGCACAGACGAATGTACCCAGGTAAATCCTTTTCCAGGCGAACCATATTCAGCTTCGACAACCGGATGTTTCTGCAGAATTTTTTTAGAAAAATAACTTGGCTGGTTTTTTTCTTTTTTCATGATGCGTTTTACTTCGGCTTCAAGACTTGTGAGCTGTGCCGTGGCGCTGCGCTGACTCAAGCCCTTTCTGACTTCTACGATGATTGGCACCGACAAAAATTCTGACGGAGTTTTCACCTCTCGCAAAATTCCCAGATGATCGGGACTCGTCGGAATATCGGATTTGGCGTCACGAGGTTGAAAGACCCAGCCATCCGGAGCTACGACGCTTGTGTTTGTAGCCACAGCGTGTGCCGGCATCAAGGGTATGGTGATCTGCGCAGCGATCGTAAGAGATAAGAGAATCGCGATCAGCTTCGGCTTCATTGTACGATTCGCGGACTTGATTTGGGCTGCGAGGCGAGTGTGCGACTTTGTTCGTCAAGAGCAATCGCCGCTTGAACTTGATGAGGCATTTTACCAGGGCAGAAATGCACTTTGTCGCCTTTGATCGCGCCGGCGACGCCACCAATGCGGAAGCACCCTTCCGCTTCAAAGATTACGATGAGTGGTTCGTTATAAAGCGGCGATGAAAATTTAAAGATGTCACGAACCTCACAAATTTCGACAACCCCTTCGACTTTTTCAAGCTCACCACCTTTAGGATTAGTAGTGGAAAGAAACAGCATCATAATTCGATCGTCATCGGCGAACTTCAGGTGGGTCGTGTCCGTTTTGTTGGTGAGATTTTTTCCGCGGAAATTCTTAACCGCTTCTTTGAGCGCAGGAGATCCCGACTTCTCGATCTCTGAATATGATTTAGAGCAAAATTCGCCGGCCATCGCGATTTGCGCAAAGCCAAAGATCAGGCCGAATGCGCAGTACGCGAAGATGAGTCTGCTTAAATCTGTCTTTCGTCTCAAATTGAGAACGCCAGTTTTTAGGTCTCGCGAGTGATTCGGCATGGGCCTCCTGATGCCCGTATTGATACAAGACCCACGCCGCGCGGATGCGCACCTGTGGTCGAGACGCATTCACACGGTGTCTAACGGATGATCACCAGTTATTCGGGCAGGCACTCTGCTAAAAAATGTGTGTTTTTGAGAAGTCAGATCGAATTTCTCATTATCTCGATTTGAAGCTCTGGATATCGTTAAGTTTTTGCCGATATGTAGGTTCACCCATCTAGAAATCGCGGCGGAAATGAAATCCTTTTCGAAAGCCTGTCTCGAAATAATGGCACTGGGCCTTTTTATGATTCTAGTTTCGTCTGCCGTGTTTAGCTCGGCCGCTCAAGCCGCTGGTGAGGACGTTACTTGCGAGTGTCTAGATTCGACATGTGGACGATGCGAAGTCGAAACAGGGGTCGATTTTTATACCGAGAAGTGCGGACCTACGAAAGCAAAAGTCAAATCCTGCAAACGGCCACAGTGCAAAGCAGTTTCAGATTACGAACTGTGCATTGCTAAAAACGACCCCACGAAGAAGTCCCCGGTGCGAGCTGTTGCGAGCACCGAATCCTCGCAACAGTCACAAGCGGCAGCGCGATCGGCCGACGTTATTCTTGCTGTCGGGAAATCGCATCTTCAGCGAGGCGAAGCGACGATCGATCTATTGACAGGCATGAAGGTTTTCGCGGGCGATAAGATCGTAACTGCGGACGACGGTCGCGTACGTATTCGTTTCCCAGAACTCTCTGAAGTTTTTGTGAGCCCGCTATCAAGCCTCATCATCACAGATGCACACATTGAAAAACGATCCGGCCCGTCGAAGCGAACTATCATGCTGGAATTGCAAATGGGCCGTGTACGCAGCCGCGTACAGGGCCGATACGATGACGGCGAATCAAAGTTCGAAGTCAAAACACGTTCTGCAGTCGCCGGAGTCCGCGGAACTGAATTTGAAGTCGCGTTCGCATTATCCGATTCTCATTGGACGACAGAAGTTCGAACGCTCAAAGGCGAAGTAAGTCTCGACGGACGCGGCGGCGATAAGGAAAAGAATCACGCTGACGTCTTCGGCGGCACCTATGTGGCCCATGTCGTTCCAGCTCCGCCGCAGGGTTCGTCGCCGTTCGAAATTGAAGCGGCGCTCGCTCGCGGATCGGTGTCTGAGGTCTTCAAGCTGTCGAATGACGACCTTCAGAGATTCGACGACAAGGGCTTCTCATTAAACTTGCTCAATAAAGATGCGGCCGATCGTCAGCCGTCAGCGAATGTCGGTGCCAACCTGTGTAGCGCTCCCATTGGTTCGTTCAATCAATGTTCGTGGACCTGTGAAGGCAACCCAAAGGGATCCAAAAAGTGCCGCTCGGATTTATCTCACGTGAAGTGCGTCCGCCGCCTTTGCCGCGCAAGCGGCGAGTGGGCCGAGCCGACGGTATTGCCGGTCAAAGATGGTGCGAGTTGCGATGGCGGGGGAAGCTCGGTCGTCGGCGACTGCGGTGGATACTGGTAGCAACGGAGAAGCGCTGCCCACGCGTGTGCTAGTTCCAGTTCGAGTCTAAGACTCATTTCGGAACTTTTAATTCGGAACCAGTGCCTCCGCTTTCAGCGAAATTTTGCCCCGCGTCATAGAGAAAACTAGCCGCAAAACGGTGCTAGCTCAGCGGCCGCGAGCTAGAGCTCTGCTATAAGCATTCGTATGGGCACCCATAAGGCTTGGCATCGTTGTTGTATTGAAGGGCAAGTAGAGGTCCACAATGGAAATGCAAATCAACATGAATCGCTCGCTGAAAACACTCATCGCAATTACGTTCGCTTACTTAACTTTTTTCGGAGCCGTCTTCTTCTCGGTCACTTCGAATGCCGCACTTCCGGATCCAGGACTCTTCATTCCTGCGGCATGCGGTGAAGCCGTTCAAGCGGATAACCAACCGGTTGTTTCTACGGTCTGCATGGGAAACATCTCGGGCGACGTCGCAGTGAGTGCCATGGGTGCTTTTGAGTTCCGCGATGAAAAGGGCAAACCGGCCGTTTACCGTGTGACTCAGGTTTCGAATCTCCTCGTTAAATTGATGTCTGGCGCCGTTCGCTCGCAAGTCTTTATGGTAGGCCCGCATGGCGACGAGATCGCACTGAAGATCAATCGCATGGGCGATGGCACCTTTAAGAACGCCGCCGGCCAGATTGGTGATGCGAAATTTACTGTTCCCGAATTCCAGGCCGTTGCCGTTACTCTCAAACTCTAGACTGACCAGAATCGATACACCCGCCAAGCCTTATACAGCCCCTGTGGAGCTCCCACCGGGGTTTTG
>JAYSST010000132.1:0-4622 GCA_043720435.1 Bdellovibrionales bacterium | reverse complement strand
GTAGTCTTACGCCGCTCGAACAGGCGCGTACAGAACTCGATCTGGTGATCACGTCGGTGCTACTGGATGCTGGTGCTGGTGCTGATTGGAAATATTTCGAACAAGAGACAAAGTCGGAGTTCACACGATCAGAAGGTCTTGGGGTCGCAAGTTTTCACATGTTTCTAAGCGGCATCATGAGCGGCGATCAAGCTTCTGTTCGCGCGGATGAAGTCGGTCTCAAGCGGGTTTCACCCGTCGATCTAGAACGATACTTTCAGGTGAGCGAGCAAAACCCGTTGGTCGGAGTCGAGGGCCGCGTGAAGCTTTTAAACGGACTCGGCCGCGCCATGGGAAATCGAACGATTTTTAAAGATGGACGTCCCGGCAACATCGTCGATTACTTGGTTGCGAGGTACGGAAAAACCATTCCAGCCACCGGAATTCTTCGAGCTGTGCTTGATGGTTTTGGTCCGATCTGGCCAGGTCGCCTTTCAACGACCGGCGAATATGGCGTCGTCAATCTCGGCGACATGTGGCGACACTCGACACTTGCAAGCGCGGATTCAATCGACTCGCTGGTACCGCTTCATAAACTTTCGCAATGGATGACCTATTCGCTGATCGAGCCGATACTCGACGCTGGGTTGAACGTCGTCGATGTCGAGCAGCTCACCGGCCTTGCTGAATATCGAAACGGCGGTCTGCTCGTAGACATGGGAATTTTAAGTCTGCGGGATTCGCAGCATTTGTCGACACCGTTACGTCCTGATTCGGATGTCATCATCGAGTGGCGCGCGCTGACAGTTCATTTCCTCGACCGGATTGGCAGTGAAGTTCAAAAAGCGCTGGGAAAAACACCGCAAGAATTTCCTCTGGCGAAGGTACTTGAGGGTGGTACTTGGTGGGCAGGACGATTCATAGCTAAAGAAAAACGCCCGAGTGCCGATCCGCCTCTGCAAATTGCGAGTGACGGGACGGTCTTTTGATGCCGAACGGTCTTTTATTTGTTTCGAAGAGTTTTAGAAAGAGAGTGATTTAAGTATGACTAATAGTAAAAGTTTGACGATCGTCGATCACCCCTTGCTTCGTCACAAACTTGGTTATCTGCGGGACCGAAATACAAGTTCAGCAGAGTTTCGGGATCTCGTGAAAGAAATTAGCCGTATCCTCGCGCACGAAGTGATGCGCGACTGGAAAGAGATGCGAAACGTCGATATCGAAACGCCTATCGCTAAAACAACTGTACAAAGAATTGCAAATCCGCCCGTCGTGGTTTCCATCATGCGCGCCGGAAACGGAATGTTGGACGCGGTTCTTTCGATGATTCCGTTTGCTTCGACCGGTTTCATTGGCGTGTACCGCGACAAATTTATTCATTCGACGGTCGAGTACTATTTTAAAATGCCGAGTGACATTCAGGGCAAGCAGGCGATTTTATGTGATCCACTCGTGGCAACTGCGGACACCGCGATTGCTGCAATTGAACGACTCAAGAGTTACGAAGTTGGTAACATAAGACTTCTTACGATTCTCATCAGCGACCACGCCGTTAAGAAAATCGGCGAGATTCATCCCGATGTTCAGATTTTCACCGTTAACGTTGAAACAGAAATGAACGAGCAGGGTTATCTTGTGCCCGGCTTAGGGGACGCGGGTGACCGACTCTATCAAACAAAATAACATGCGCGCCGTGCTCCGCCCGGACAGTCCGCATGTGATCGGAATTGCGGGTGGTAGTGGTTCGGGGAAAACATATTTCGCCGAGGCCCTGCGAAATCAATTGGGCTCGCAGTATTGCGAAATCATCTACCAAGACAGCTTCTACATCGACCAGTCGGCCCACTTTGATTTCGATGGAGGATCCGTCAATTTCGATCATCCAGATAGCATTGACTTCGAACTATTAGCTCAAAAAATCTCGAACCTTAAAACCAATCGCACGACTGAAATTCCAATCTATGATTTCAAAACGCACAAGCGAAAAGCCGAAACCGTTCGTGTTGAACCCAAACCGATCATTCTCGTCGATGGAATTTTAATTTTTCACACCGAGAAAGTTCGATCGCTTTTCGACGACCTCGTTTTCTTCGATACCAGTGAGAGTCTTCGTTTTAGCCGGCGCCTTGACCGTGATGTAAATGAACGAGGTCGAACTCCGGAAGGCGTCGAAAACCAGTTTTTAAAACAGGTGAAGCCGATGCATGACACATTTGTCGAGCCATCGAAATGTTTTGCCAAGATCACCGTGAGCGAACCGGGTGAATTCAACATTGTTCTGAATCAGTACTGCAGTCGGCTGAAGGGATTCTGCCGAAATTAACAGGGGTCGAAAATGCGAGCTGTCTTTATTGGATCAAGTTTCACAATGCTCTTATCAGTACTTGTCTTCTTGTTCACTGATACAATTGATACTTCCTACGCCGCGGCGAAGGATTCCAAACCGCATCCTGCGCAGTACGCAGCGGTGGATAAGTCCACGTGGGCCGAAGTCGACAAGCTTGTGGGCGAACAGAAACTGCAAGCGGCGCTCGAAAAAACGAAAGAAATAATTGAACGAGCAAAGGCTAGCAAAGATGCGCGCCTTTGGACCGAAGCACAGGTTCGCGCGACGCAACTTCAAATTGGTCTTCACGGATACGAGACAGCGGTGCGCGACCTTAAAGACCAACCGTGGCCGGACGATCCGGCCGGTCGTGTTCTCTTGAATCTTTTTTATACGCACGCGCTGATGCAATATCAAAACGTCTATAGTTGGGAAATTCGCACGCGCGAAAAAACCGTTTCATTTGAAAAAGTCGATTTGAAAGCTTGGACGAGTCTTCAGATAGGGACCGAGATCAGTCGATCTTTCGACGATGTGATGAAGAATGCTCCAGCTCTTGGTGAACCGTCGCCGGATTTCTTCGATACGTACATTCGAAAAAACGGTTACCCGAAGGGCATTCGACCATTTCTTCGTGACGTCGCCGTTTACATGGCCGTCCGTCATCTTTCAAATACGCAGTACTGGTCGCCGAAAGAAGCTGCGGAAGTTTATCGTGTCGATGCGAACCGGCTTGCGTCCGAGACTCGCTCGACGCGACTTGCAGCAGTCGACATCAGCAAGCATCCACTTGAAAAGATCGCTTCTTGGTTAGGAGAACACCGCGAGTTTCACAAAAAAAGTGGTCGCGTAGAAGGCGCACTTAACGCGCAGTATGAATTGCTGTCGATTTTGCACAGCGCTTTTTCGGAAGAAGCTGATCGAAAGAGCATTCGAGTCGCGCTCAAGACAATTCAAAAAAGTCATCTAGCCGTGCCTTGGTGGTCACATGGACAAGAGATTCTTGCCGGCTTCATTATGGCAGAATCTCGGCCCGGACGCTTGATAGAAGCCCACGCCGAAGCGCTCGCCGGGATGAAAGCATATCCAGAGAGTTACGGCGGGTTGCGCTGCAAGTCGATCGTGCAGGATATTGAGCGACCGAATTTTTCGATCATGAACATGTCGAGTGACAATCCAGATCGCCGATCGACAGTGATCAATTATAAAAACATAACCAAGTTGTATTTCCGCGCGTATTCGCTCGATGCGGAACAGTTGCTAAAAGTCACTCGAAACTACGGCGATGTCCTCTCTCTGCAAGACTTGCGAAAAAACATTGAGCTCGATAAAACAAAACCGAACTTCGAGTGGTCGGCCGATTTGCAGCCGACGCCGGAATATGCTCATCATCGAAAATTTGTCGTCGCGCCGATGAAAAAACCAGGGCTCTACGCCATTTTAGTAAGTTCCCGCTCGGACTTCTCGGGCAACAATGACATTGTGCAAGCGACGAAGATTGTAATTTCTGATTTGGTGATGGCGACAGCGAACCAGCCCGACGGCATGCTGGAAACGCGGGTTTTGTCTGGTGAAAAAGGAACAGCGGTTAAAAACGCAGAAGTCTCGCTCTACCGTTTTCTTTGGAACAAATCGCCACAGCTCGTCGAGACGAAAAAAACGGATGAAGGTGGTTTCACAAGTTTCAACGAGCCGAAAAAATCGAGCGATGAATACTGGAACTATTATCTTGTCAGTCGTAAGGAGGGACAGCTCGCCCTCGAACTCGACCAAATCTATTTTAACAAAGATTCTGGCCGATCACCGGTAACAGCGTCATTCGTTTACACCGACAGATCAATTTACCGACCTCAACAGAAAGTTTTGTGGAAAGTCGCTGGCTACAGTGGCGCGGATTATCGCGGCGACGTGTTTACCGCGGCCGAGGCCGGTCAAGAATTGTCTGTACGGCTCATGGACCCGAATCATCAACAGGTTGAAATTCGGAAGGTGAGGATCGGTGAATTTGGTACAGCATCCGGCGACTTCACGATTCCCACGGGACGTCCGCTTGGACATTGGCATGTCGAAGTGGTCGGTAAGTATTCTGGCCGAGCCGGAATTCGAGTCGAAGAATACAAGCGCCCGACGTTCGAAACCAAACTTCAAGACGCGGCACAGCCAATGCGACTCAATCGAAAAACCAAAGTTTCCGGCGAAGCAAAATATTATTTTGGTCTACCGGTAAGCCAGGGCTCTGTGACTTGGCGAGTTCAACGAAATGAAGTCGCGCCGGCTTGGTGGATGTGGTGGGGGCGGGGATATGGTCGCGCCTTTG
>JAYSST010000131.1:0-4633 GCA_043720435.1 Bdellovibrionales bacterium | reverse complement strand
AGATCGGGGCCACCCAACCCCGCCCCCTTGAAACAAGTTTCTTCCTGTCCACCCCCACCCAACGAGTTGGTTGAAGGTGGACAGGAACCAGGGGGCGGGGTTGCCCTATATGTCAGAAAAGATGTCTTGTTGGATTTAATTTAAATATCTAGGGCGATGAAAGTCGAAGTGATGGCGTATCGAAAGTTTTCAGATGAACAGAAGCGCATGTGGGTCAAAAAGTTTCTCACGCGCGGAAGTAAATCGATTGATGTTTTTTGCAGAGAAAATGCGATGAGTGCGACTGCGCTCTATCGATGGGTTTCTATCTACGGTAGAGCTGACGATATGAAGCCACTTGCACGAACACCTCAGAACTGGACACCGGAAGAAAAATTTAAAGCAGTGATGGATTTCGATAATCTCGCTGTCGAAGAGCAAGGCGCCTATCTAAGGCGAGAGGGCGTGCATGCTGATCACATTGAAATGTGGCGCGAGAAAATGCAGCGCTCGCTTGCGCCTGAAGCGCCTGACAAAAAGTCCGAGCGTGGCGAAATGGTTTACCGGATTCTCGATCTGGAGAAAGAACTTTTGAGAAAGGATAAGGCGCTGGCGGAAGCGGCTGCGATCCTCATTCTCAAAAAAAAGTAGACTTGATCTGGGGCACCGAGGATCCAAAGTGAGTTTGCCCGATCGAAAACACTTATCCGGATTGATCGACGAAGCGGTCGTTGGAGGCGCAAGACGAAGTGAATGCTGCAAAGTTTTAGAATTCAGCGTTCGCACGCTTCAGCGCTGGGAAAAAGAGCCTGATCTTGGTGATCAGCGGCGCGGTCCGCTGACCGCACCGCTGAACCAATTGTCAGATGCTGAGAGAGTCAAAATCATCGAAATCGCGAACTCGATTGAATATAGAAACTTGCCACCGTCGCAGATCGTACCGAAGCTTGCTGACCTTGGAATTTACCTGGCATCGGAAAGCAGCTTCTATCGAATTTTGAAGGATGCGGCGTTCAATGTGCATCGATCAAATTCGAGACCGCGGACTCACCTGCGACCGATTGCTGTCATTGCGACGGCGCCGAATAAAGTTTGGAGTTGGGACATCACGTATTTAAAAAGCCCGATCCGCGGTCAGTATTATTTTTTGTATATGATCATGGACGTCTTTAGCCGAATGATTGTTGGGTCCGAAGTTTACTTAGCAGAAAGTGCGGAATTTGCTTCAGCGCTGATCAACGACGCAACAAGAAGACATCGTGTTGAACGGAATCAATTGACGCTTCATTCAGACAACGGCGGCCCGATGAAAGGCGCCACGATGCTAGCGACGCTTCAAAAACTCGGCGTTGTCCCGTCCTTTAGTCGTCCGAAAGTAAGCGATGACAATCCGTTTTCCGAATCACTTTTTAAAACTTTGAAGTATCGCCCGTCTTATCCAGACGGCGCGTTTGCGAGCATCGGTGAAGCACGCGCTTGGGTCGAACGTTTCGTTGGTTGGTATAATTTCGAACACCATCATAGCGAAATCAGCTTCGTAACGCCCGCTTCAAAACATGATGGTCAAGATCTAGCGATCCTGCAAAAACGAATCGAGGTTTACGAAGCGGCGCGAGCACGAAACCCACAGCGCTGGTCTAAGACAACTCGAAATTGGAATCAAATAACCGAGGTTCACCTGAATCCGACGAAGGAGATGCGTCAGGCGAAACAAAACGCGACGACAACCGCCGCATAAAACACCGCGCGACATCTTTCTTGAAAAATTCCGGTTGGGTGGGAAGATGAGAAAGTCAGTAGTGATACTGGAGATATAAATATTATTTTTTTGAGGAGAAACAAGAGGGCACGGGACCAGAGGGATAGTCGAAACGAGATTTATTTTTTACGCGGTTCTGATTGCGTCGTTGATTGCGTTTTGTGCGGGGCTTTGGAATTGGACTATTCCCCTCTGGCCCCGCGCCCTCAAGTAACTGGCGAGCCCATTCGGGCTCGTGGTTTTGAAAACCTAAAGGAGGTGCAGCTATGAACTTTTCTAATGATACCGAACGCCTGGCTAACAAGAAGGCTGAACTAAATTCTGCTGAACGCGACGTCATTATGAAGAAAGAGAAGGACGAAGTGCAGGTGACGGTTTCGCTTGAGCATGAGGCGAAACTTAGGAAGATGGTTAAGCGCGTTAGCGATGGGTTCGAAATGGCGCGGGTCACGCGAAAGCAAATTCTCGCTCACATTATCGACTCCGCATTCGACAAGTTTCAAGATGAAGATATTCAAGCGATCCGCAAAAGCACATTGACGGATATGTCCCTGCTTGAATTCGAAATTCGGGAAATTCGACGAACCGGAGTTGTGCCCGAAGCCCTGCGCGAGTACCTGTGGAAAACGAGGGACTTGACCCAGAGCCCCAAGCGACAAAAGAAAACCAAGCAAGAAGTATATATCAATGATATATCAACCAAAGAGGAGGTCGCGTGAGTCCGAACGAAATCAAATCAATTCGCACGCGCCTTAGCCTCACACAGGAATCTTTGGCCGAAGTGTTAGGTATCGCGACTCTAAGCATGAGCCACTACGAAACGGGTTTCAGGAAGCCAGGTCCGACAGCACTCATTTTCTTAGTCGTGATCGACTCGCTTCCGAAGAAGCGGGCGCTTGAGCTCATCGAACTTTTTCGTAAAGCGGCCGATCGACTTCGACGTGATCGAAACGGATCAACGACATGAGTGCGTCCAACAACGGCGCCGCCAGCAAAACGATGAGAGATGTGAAAGTGTTGAATCTACATTTCGTAAAAAATGAATCGGGAAGTAGCCGCGAACGAACAGAAGAAGTGCGCAAGTTGATCGCGCAGATGATCGAACTTTCACATAAGCGTGGTCGCCCGATAAAAGACGACTTGGGAGTTTCAGATGCGGCTTAAGCTTGGGGCGTACATTCGCGTCAGTACCGAAGAGCAGGCATCCGCTGTTGAGGGGTCGCTTGATAATCAAAATTACCGGCTCAAGGCTTTCACGGACCTGAAAAATAACCAGGTTCGAAACTGGGGAGAGATTGTCGAGTTCTATATCGACGACGGGTTCTCGGCGAAAGATACTCGGCGCCCGGCCTATCAGCGCATGATGAAAGACATCAAAAGAAAAAAGATCGACCTCATTCTTGTTACTGATCTCTCTCGGCTTTCGCGCAACATCTACGACTTTTGTAACTTGATGGACGAACTCGAAAAAAGTGAGGCGCAGTTTCTTTCGATCAAAGAGCAGTTCGATTCGACGACGCCTGCCGGAAAAATGATGATTTACAATATGATTAACCTCGCGCAATTCGAGCGAGAGCAAATCAGCGAACGCGTTGCCCTAGGCGCTCACGCGAGAGCAATGCGTGGGCTAATGAATGGGGCGCGCCCAATCTTGGGATACGACAAGGTTCCCGAGAAGCCGGGTTCGTATGTTATCAATGAGGATGAGGCCCATGTCGTAAGAAGGATTTTTCGTTTGTTTTTAAATACGGGTTCTTGTTCCAAAACTGCAAAAGAATTGGCGCAATCCGGAATTACACCCAAGCTTGCTGGGAAACATGGCAAACTTAAAATCAGCAACAAATGGACTCGTCAGACGTTAACGAATCTTCTCAGCTCGGCGGCGTACACTGGCTTTCATGAAGTGAACAAGGCAAACAAGAAAAAAGATCAAGAACGACTGAAGCCGTACCAGCAATACAAACTTGTTAAAGCGACGTGGCCTGCAATTGTGGCGGAAGAAGATTTCCACGCAGCTCAAGACCTCCTTGTGGAAGCGCAGAAGTTAGAACGTGTTCGACTCGAAGGTTCGGAAGACCGGTTTTATATATTGTCTGGAATATTGAGGTGCGGCGAATGTAGTTCGCCGATGGTCGGACAAGCGGCCCATGGCCGATCCCAAGTGCACCGCTACTACGGCCACACCCAAGGCTTTCGCAATACCGAATGTAAGGTTCATCGAGTTCCGTCGGAAGAAGTCGAAGCGGCAGTACTTGAATATGTCTGGTCTGCTATACAAGAGGCCGGATACTTAGAAAAGATTGAGAAAAACATTCGAGAAATGCGAAACGTGAGGAGCTTAAATGGGGCCCGCGAAAAACGCTCGATGAGAGAGCAGCTCGCAAATATTCAAACCCGAATCGACGGTCTGCTGTTGATGCAAGGTCAGACTACAAGTGCCTCTGCGCTTAAACTTGCAATGCAAACATTTGAGACTCTCTCGAAAGAGAAGGTCGCTTTGGAAGATCGTCTCGACCGCGTGAGCAAGGGTACAGATCAAGATGAGATGGTCACCGATTCGATGAATTTGATTCAAGGCAACCTGCGTGATTTTCAACGAGGCTTTTCTAAATCCAAAGGCTCGATGAAAAAACGTTTGATTCGGAAACTACTCAAGCAAGTCATTGTGACCGCAGATGGACTTCATATTTTCATGCAGCTCGCTGACGGGGTGGAGATTCCGAATCATCAAATCAAATTGGTTCGGTTTGACCGGGTAAAACCTGAACCGGCGTCGTCGTTTGTCATCGTGAAAAAGGCTTCGGGTGATGATTCTAATCTTGCGGTTCATGGTTCGGATAATGACAAGAATGGTGACTCCAGCAGGAATCGAACCTGCAACCCCCGACTTAGAAG
>JAYSST010000130.1:0-12727 GCA_043720435.1 Bdellovibrionales bacterium | reverse complement strand
AACTTTGATTGTTTGTTAACATCTGCAACCCAAGCTTCCTGCAGCACTTTGCGATTTCTCCCGGCTGAAAAACACACGTACCAAATTTTGTTTCGAGTGACTGCGAATCGGTTCCGCCCATGTCAGGAAACAGAACCCATTCCGCGCCACCCTAAGAAAGATCGACATCAGAATCAGTGGTATAACGAAACGCATTTCTCAATTGTTATACGGATCATTTCGTTTAAGCTAGCTCAACCTTGTTGAGGAGACTTATGAAGCAATTAGTTTCACGCACCAGACACTTGTTTTTGATACTGTCAGTCTTTTTAACGATTGGATGTTCTGGAAGCAATTCGGCGCAGACAGTGTCGTCTGACCTTATCGGAACTTGGAACACGACTTCCGTCGCCTGTAATGGATCGGCGATTGCTTATATCCCTACGAGCGGACTGTATTTTCAGTTTACCGCAACAAATCTGTTTCAAACAAAACAGATTCCCGGCTGCACGCAGGTGACCACGTTGAGCTATACATATGATGGAACAAATATCGTCGTCCCTGCGGGCTCGTCAGTTTCAATCGCTTGCACGCCCACATCTTGCACCGGTACGGGACTCGTTTCGGCGGCAGCATGTGGCTCGACATCTGCCAATGTTTCGACGGCCACACTGACGGTCACGAGCCTGACCGGAGGAAGCGGCGGAATCATGAATTTGAGAGAAACCGACGCGCAGGGTTCGTCAATTTGCACGAGCTTCGGCGGAACCATTCCGTTGACGTTCGCTATGACAAAATATTGATCTAGTCGTTATAGAAGCAACGGCCGCACGCTTGCCGATAACTTTCGTTTCCACCGATCGAAATTTGCTCACCATCTTTTATTCTGCGGCCTGCGCCATCGACACGAATATTCATCGTCGCTTTTTTTCCGCACGTACAAATGTTTTTCAGTTCTTCGATATCGTCAGCGATGGCCAAAAGTTGCGACGAGCCCTGAAACGGCTGTCCCCTAAAATCAGTTCTTAAACCATAACAGATGACTGGGACACCCTTAACCTGCGCGAGACGATGCAGTTGTTCGACTTGTCTCGGGTTTAAAAATTGAGCCTCATCGATCAGTAAGCACGAAACTTTTTGTACTTGCGCTAAAAAATCTGTGTCGACATTAAAAAGATCGGCGTCACGCTGTGGACCTAGGCGAGACGTGATCTTGCCAACACCGAATCGATTGTCGATGGCGGCCGTGTACAAGTGCACCTTTTGTCCTTGTTCTTCATAGTTGTGAGCGACCTGCAGAAGTGCGGTCGACTTTCCAGCATTCATCGCGGAGTATCTGAAATAGAGTTTGGCCATAGCGTCAACCAACTACAAACTTCGCAGATTGGCCACGCCTCCTTGACAACGCGACATGGCGATTTCGACGATAGTGCAATCAAGAACGGCAATATTCAGTGACACCAATTGAAATCGTAAATGAAACCGGCACCTCGGGAATTTGCGTCTGCAAAGATTTTCTATCGCAATCAGAAATCCGCGATCTGCAATCAGATTTTGAATCCGTGCATGCCTCAGGCGCATTTCGCCAAGCAGGAGTCGGCCAAGGCTCTGCTCAAGAGGTCCATACCTCCATCAGAAACGATGAAACGTATTGGTTCGAAAATCAATCGACCGAACCTGCCCAGCAGGCATTACTCAATCGCTGCGATCAGTTGAAGACGGCGTTCAATCGCACTCTGTTTCTCGGTCTCAACGAGTTCGAAGGACATTACGCGCAGTACTCAGCTGGCGGATTCTATCATCGACATCTCGATTCGTTTTCGGGCGATCAATCGCGAGTTATTTCGATCGTCATCTACCTTAATCTAAATTGGCAGAAGGGAGACGGCGGTGAACTTCGCATTTTTAATCGGGACTCTTACGTCGATATCGAACCCATCGCAGGGACGCTTGTCACTTTCATGAGTCGAGAGATCGAACACGAAGTCTTACCTAGCCGCGTGCCACGACGCAGCTTCTCGGGTTGGTTCAAGCGGCCCGCATAGGTTGCCAATCTCAACCGCTCGTGGAATGACTTTGCCATGATCAGATCTGAAATCGAAAAATTTGACGAAAATTTGGGAATCGAATTTTCAGAAACGCCGCCGTCGAGCTGGTGCGTGAATTCAAGTTTTCACAAGCTTGATCATCAGTTGCTCAAACGGCATTGGCAGTTCGTCGCGTCGACCGATCAGTTTACCGAAGCAGGTTCATTCGTTACCGGCGAGTTTTGCGATGAACCCTACATCATCACGCGCACCGACCAGGGCGAGCTCAAAGCCTTTTACAATGTCTGCCGTCACCACGCAGCCCAGCTTCTACACGGCGCGGGATGCACGAAAGAAATCATTTGCCCCTATCACGCGTGGTCGTATGGCCTCGATGGAAAACTAAAGAAAGCTCCCCATATGGCAGGAGTCAAAAACTTCAGTCGCGATGCACTTTCTCTTCGCGAAATCCCGCTTAAAGTTTGGAACAAGTTTGTCTTGCTCAAGTTTTCTGGCGAAGCGACGCCGCTAGATCCTGAACTCGAAATTCTTCACGGACTTTTGAATCGTACCTGCACCGAGCGGCTTCGTTTTCGGGGTCGAAGATCGTACGACATTAAGTGCAACTGGAAAGTCTATATCGATAATTATCTCGATGGCGGCTATCACGTCGATCACTTACACAAAGGTCTCGCCGGACAACTCGATCTCGCCAATTACAAAGTTCAAAATTACCAGCGTTGGACTCTGCAGTCTTGCGCCGCCTCAGAAGCTGCTTTGAAATCAGAATCGATCGATTTCAAGGAACGAATCGGCGACGAAGCGCTGTACGCTTGGATTCACCCAAACTTTATGATCAATCGTTACGGACCGATAATGGACACCAACTGGATCGTCCCGACTGGTCCCGAAACTTGCTCGACGATCTTCGATTATTATTTCATGCCCGAAGCGAGCGATGGTTTTATCGCGGCCTCGATCAAGGCGAGCGAGCAAGTTCAAATCGAAGACGTGGCAATTTGCGAGTCGGTACAGAAAGGAATGCGATCTTCCGGCTATGGAGCGGGTCGATATTCACCAACATTAGAAACCGGTGAATTCCTATTTCATACATTGTTGAAGCGCGAGTACATCGAACTTTTAGATCGACCTAAATTATGAACGCACCTGGTTTAGCCGCACTCATCGCTCCGAATTCGCTCAGCGGTTTTCTCGCGAACAATTGGCCGCACACACCGTTTGTTGTTCACGATCTCGGCAAGACCATTGCGCCACTTAAACAACTGCCGTTCCTTCATTCGCTTGAAGCGCTTCTCAACTCTTGGCCGACTCTTGTACAAGCGCATCTTCCTGATCTCAAAGACGAGGCGAGCGCTGTCGACGCGAATCCCAGCGATGCGCGCAAACTGTATCGAAATGGTATGGGTCTACTTTTTAACAACGTACAAAACATCTCTCCAGAATTAGCAGAATGGCTTGTAGCGGTTCGCCGCGAACTGGGCCTTCCGACGTCCACTCATGCGCGATGTATGGTTTATGCGACGCCCGATGGAAAAGGCACGGCACCACATTTTGATCAAAACGTGAATTTTGTCCTGCAACTGCACGGAACCAAGGCATGGTCGATCGCGCCGAACACGAGTGTTCAAAATCCGACGCAACGACACACCTTGGGTCAGTCGGTAGATCCCGAACTCGCGTCCTACGTGGATCATGAGTTTCCACTCTCGATGCCCGACGACGCACAGAAAGTAATTTTGAAGCCGGGATCGTTGCTTTTTGTACCGCGTGGTTTTTGGCATACCACAGCTGCTTCCGGCGAAGCCTTAGCTCTTAATTTTACCTTCAATCAGCCGACTTGGATCGATATCTTCACGCTGGCACTTCGCAGTCGACTGTCACTTTCACCCGAATGGCGAGAGCTCGCGGACGGAGTGACATCAGACGATCCGTCGCGAAGGCAAACGGCCGAGAAAAACCTCGAAAGACTTTTGTTGGAGTTGGTCGACGATCTGCCGCACTGGCGTGCCGCAGATATTTTAGGCGCGACCGAAGGAACTTAAGTATTGCTAACGTCGACGTCCAAAGCTCTTGGGCGCTTTTTTTCCGCCGAGGACTGCACGTGCTCCGCCCGATTTTGCACCGCTTGTTTTATGCGACGGCTTTTTGTATTTGTCGGTGCGTTCACGCTTGGCAGGGCGTTGAGGTGCCCGCGACTCAAGCATCAGGTTTTCACCAGGTGTCACGACCGTTTCATCCGCGCCGTCGAGATACTGTTTTATCTTGGTATATGTGCGTGTGTCCGACTCGGTGACGAAAGTAATCGCGGTTCCCGAACGACCGGCACGTGCGGTTCGGCCGATACGATGAAGAAAATCTTCCGCGCTAAACGGGAGATCAAAATTTACGACGTGCTGAACATGCGGGACATCGAGTCCACGGGCCAACAGGTCGGTCGCAACGATGACTCGAATCTCGCCCTCGCGAAATTCACGTACGACGCGGTTGCGATTTCCCTGCGTGAGATTACCGTGAATCATTCCAGCCGAGACCCCGTAACTTTTTAGATAGTCCGATACGTCCTCGCAGCTCGCTTGGCTTCCGCAAAAAACGATGACGCCGCCCTCGGTCGCATTGAGCTCATCCAAAAGGCGATCATGTTTTTGTTCTTTACCCAGAAAGAGGACTTTTTGTTTCAAGCTCGAAACTGGAGCCTCTGCCTGTTCAGAACGAATCATGAAAATTTCTTCGCGCATGAATACTTCAGCGATGGATTCAACGGACTTGTCAAAACTGGCCGAGAACATCAGTGTTTGGCGAGGCCCGCGCATCGTAGCCTGGATACTCTTTAACTGCGGAGCAAAACCCATGTCGAGCATTCGGTCTGCTTCGTCGATCACTACGATCTCGACGTTTTGCAGTAACAGCTTGTTAGACATTAAATGATCATTCAAACGCCCAGGTGTCGCAACCAGAATGCGCGGCTGGCGATTAAGCTTGGTCGTTTGTTTTGCGCTGGGTAGACCGCCAATCGCGAGCGCCATGCTGTAGCCGAGGTGTTCTCCAAGCTGTTCGAAAACTTTGAAAATCTGCTGCGCCATCTCGCGACTCGGAGCCATGATCAACGCGCGAACGGCTGGATTTTTCTGTAACAAGCTCAGTACAGGAAGCGCAAAAGCGAGTGTCTTTCCACTTCCCGTCTGCGCAACTGCGATGAGATCGGCACCGGCGAGCGCAACTGGAATCACTTCCGTCTGCACGACCGTCGGTTTGGAAATTTCCATCGCGGAAAGTGCGTCGAAAACAGAGGAATGAATTTCGATGTCTGAAAAGCTCTTAAGCTTTTCCTTTGCCGTGCGGAATTTCATATTGATGCACTTCTAGCGGAAGCTGGCGCGATGCGCAATTCAAGATCAGAAACCGGGCGAGATGGAACGCTAAGGCCGCCACTTTGCAACTCCTACAGATGCGATACGGGAGTCGAGGGGAGCTGTGGGAGCGATCTGTGCGATTGTCCGGTTTTCACCGGTCAAAAAGTCCCGATGGGAGTTTAACTTTGGACATTTTTAGGAAATCCTTCGAACCGCCGCGCGGTCTCGAAACAGAAGCATTCGTTATTTTTCCGACCGATGTTTCGTACTTCGAGCCCGACTACCGCACCGTTATGAAGTGTCAAAAATCTTTGAAACTCTGGAGCCAATCGGAGTGGCCGGAAGATTCATTTAACGCTGAGGAAAATAAGCAGGATTTGCAGGCCCATGTTGAGGACAACATAAAGCATTCGGCATACGGATTCATGATCTTCTCGCCAGACAGAACCAAATGTTATGGAAGCCTTTATGTAAATCCGATCGGGCCGGTCATTTTAAATTACAAGATGACTGATTTACAGCGGCGAGCGCTTTCGCAAATTGATGCTCGGGTCGATTTCTGGACCAATTCCGAGTGCGAGGACGAATCGACACTTCCGGAACTTGATAGGCTTCTCACGAAAAGAATGCACCGGTGGTTTACAGAAGAATGGAAAATTCGAGCGGCGTTCAGCGCTCGCCGCGGAATGGTCCTGCGGGAGAAACTATACTTAGACCTCGGATTAAAGCCGATTGCCGACATAACGAAAATCGAGGTCGACGGGTCAAGCGTGAGTTTGCTTCTCTTCAACTAGTTCTTCGATCGATGCTAGCGGACGGGCGCTTTGCCCCTTTTGCTGCGGCATATTGACCCGTTCAAGGTTGCCTTTTTCGTTCATCACATCTGTCCAAGCCTCGTCACCATCGACGGAAGTGATGTCTTGAGCACCGGATTTTTCTAAAACTTCTTCGATTTTCTTCTGATCTTCAAAAGTATCACTGTGGACCGAAAGCAAGATGCCACCTGCGTTGACATACTGACCATAGCGCTTTCCGGCGCGATCTGGTGTGCCGATGCCGACGAGTGTTCCGCACGCAGCGCCGATAATAGAACCGAGAAACAAGCAGGCAATGACAAGAAACGTGCGGGCCGACGCTGGCGCCTCACTCAACGGCGCAAAGGGCACAACGCCCGAGGCGGCCAAAACTCCGAAGATAAGAAAGAGCATAGCTCCTGCAGCGCTGCCGATGCGCATAAACTTAAGCAACTCACTCTTCTGCACCTGTGGAAAATCTTGCGCACCGATTTTATCAGGAAATAGAACCGAGGCCGGCGCATCGCCAAAACCCAGTCCGCTTAAAAGCGAGACCGCTGCATCAACTTGTTCTTTGCTTCTATAAATACCGAAGGTGGCTTTGTCGTGTGTTCCCATGAGCTACGATAAAGCATCATTCAGGCCAGCCGCACCGATGTTCATGAAATTTTTAAAACACTGCCGAGAACAGTGAGAGCACTTTATCATCCAGACTTTTGGGTAGAGCGCGAGAAAAACGAAAGGCGATTTCAATGTCGCCAGATTCGCGCCTACTGAAGGCGATGTTTTTCATGTCGAGCGCATTGAGAACGTGCAATCCCTTAGATTCTAGAAGTTCGGACCATATGAGTGGATTTTCTTCGAAGGACCTCAGTGCTTTGAAGGTCGCGGACATCACTTCGTTGAGATTTGTAAGTTCGTCGATAGAGTGGGTGGTCGGATCCGTTTCGAAATAAATCCGAGTTGGCCATGTCTTTCGGATGTCTTCGCAAATCTGAAGAAGCATTTGTTTTGCTTCGTGGTGCGTCGCTCTTCGTTCGAGCGGAGACCGAGAAAGCGCACCCGCCGTAACGAACGGTAGAATGTTGTGAACATTGTGAAAGGAAACGGAACTTACTTCCGTGATATCTACGAAAACCACCACACTTTTTGTCGATAGCTCCGCTTCGCTAATAAGTGCGAGCGTCTGGTTTTTTAAACCGATGGGCCATCCACGCGCGACCGTGCGCGATTTCAATACAATTTCAATCGGACCGAGAACTGCTCGTTCCTTTTCGTTGATGGCTTTAAGGAAATGCCAATAGTTTGCGAGCAGTTCGGTTGTCGCGAGCGGCTCGACTACATCAAACAAATTGTTCATATAGACAATTATGCCTGTTGAAACGGGCTAGGCACAAGCGCGAGAAGAAAGGCGCCGAGCCAAAGCCGTATCGCCGGCCTTTAGGGCAGCTTCGGTCGCGTGCGACGATGCCGATGGTGAGCGGACGATCGCGTTCTCAAATCCGCCCGCGAGGGCCAAAAAATCAGACTGCGTGCGAAAATACACGGGATCTTCATTGAGGTGGTGGCTGGCGATCTCACCCCATGCGAAAATTCCGGCGGCCACTTGGTTAGAGTCGGTCGAGCTGATCAACTTACGCAGGCGCTTAATAACGATGTTCGAAACTTCAGCTGTGCCGAGAAAAACGAGAGCGTTGGCCACGACACGTGTGTTTTTTGATTCGAGCAACCGACCGTCGAGTCGCCGAGAGGTTGCACCGACGCTTCGAAACGCCTGAAGCGTTTCGATCGAGTTTGCTACAATTCTTAAGTCTGGATCTTCCGTTAATCTGACGATCACATCGACGAACATTTCAATGTGCGTCGGCGGCACTAGGCGGGGCAGTGCTTCTGCGAGTTTCGAGATTGCACGATTCGTTGATAGAACTGTGCGATCGGATTTGAGTAGCTGTTCAATGGTCATTAGCAACGTGTTCATCAGATCGGGTTGGCACCTTGTGACGTGCACCGTGCCGATGACTGCAATTGCTGCGGTAGACTCGAGCGACGCAGGGTTCGCCGCTATTGTATTTAGCATGTGTGCGAGATGTAGATCCGAACGGTAGTCACGTAGCGAGTCGAGCTTCGCCGTCTCAACTGAAACGTGCTGACTGTATCGCATCACCGTTCGTTCGCCTTCCATTCCCTTGAGATGAGTTTTGAAACTTTCGGTGAATTCAATTCCGTCGTAAAGTCGAAACACATTCGGTGAGTCAAAGTGAATTGTATTTTCGTTCTTCTCGTTGACCGCACTTAAAATTCGAGTGGTCTCGATCAGCGGTCCGCCAGCTAGTGAAAATCCATTGAGCAACGGACCGAAGCGGATTTTTCCATACGCCAGCGACGACTTCACCCTGAATGCGTAGCCACGTGCTTCCGAGGTGTGCGCGTGTATTCGCTCGGCGACAAGTTCCATTTCGCGCGTGCACGCAAGTGCTGCAGTGAAGCTGTTGGTGTGCTGCTCATCCTTGAAGTAGAAAATGATTTCGTCGCCTACGAATTCGTGAATGAAACCGTCGTAGCGACTAATGACATGCGAACACTCGGTGAAGAACTCGTTGATTGTCGCGAGAAATTCGTCGACTGGGTAGGAGTGAAATATTTTGGTGAAGTTATTAATATCAGTTCGCACCATAGTACAGTTGAAGTCGTAAGGCGGTGCTTTACCAGATTGAAGTTCGCTTCGCAGTGATGGAAGAACCTGGCCGACCAACGTTTTGTTTTGCGACTGCAAGCGATCGACTGCTTCGCCGTAACCTTCAAGCCCCTGCTGAAGGGCTGAAGCTTCTTTCGAGAAAACCCGAATGTCTTTTAGGCCGCGAACACCTTTGGTGCGAATTGCTTTTGCAACTCTCAAAAGATCGCGTGCCGCGAACAGAAAGACACCCATTACAATCAGCAACGACAGCACATACATACGTCGATCTTCTGACTCAGAGTAGGCCGTTGTTTCTGCGAGGAACGCTTCTCGATCACGATTGAAACCAAGCTTCAAACGACGATTCCCGCCGAGGTCAGCCTCGAAAAAGCTGAAATTTTCTATTCCACCAACTTTTTCTGCGGCAGGGCCTCGGACCGACCGAACGCTTTCAAATTTCGAGTCGAACTCCCAGAAAGCTTCAGGTGGATGCAAATCCGAGATCGTGTCAAAGGCTTCCTTAGACAGCGGTCTACGAGTGTCGAACAACATCACTTCGTCGTCGTATGTCATCATATAAAAGTCGATCCAATTGACTCGGATTGCGTCAGCCAAATGTCCTTCGACTAAGTCTCGCCGACCGGTCAAGGTTAAACTTTCGGTTAAGCTCGCAAGCAAACGTATCGAACGCTCGCGCTTTACTAAACTAATCTCATAGCTTTTTAGGTTCGCGGAACGAACATCCGCCCGAAACTGAACGAACGAGAGCACCACCAATAGGGAAAAGAAGATAACGAGAACGGGCTTCTTTCCCATCTCGAGTCTACCTCTCGCCTTGTTTGCTCAGCGGTTTGTCGAGGCCGTTGAACTTGTACGTGTCGACTGGTCGTTTCGAACCAAGGACTCGCCCGTCGGCATCCTGTACCGAAATTTTTCTTGAGATGAGCGCCTCGAGCACCTCAAGCTTCTTTAAGCGTTGTTCAATGACCTTGTAAGGCATCGAAAAAATTCCCGACAGAATATCCGACTTATCGTTTGCGAGTCCGCCGACTTTACCAGTCGTAGAAGATTGTATTGCACTCATAGACGTCGACTTCGAACTCGACGAATTGTTAATAAGCGCTCCGTTACGAGCAGCGAATGCGGGACCGCCATCCTTCGCGTTTTTCAAGGTCCCCTCCGTCGCCGCAACATTTGATCCGCTGTCAGCACCGGATCCTGACGTAGCCGCACCAACAACAACGGATTTTCCTGGCATCGCGAGATCGGTGATCGACGCGATGGCCCGCTGCGAGCTAAAGGGATTGTCTAATTTCGCATCGATATCGCCCGGTGCTTTCGGTTTGTAGACGATAAACTTATCCTCCGGTCCAAGTGCACCGCTTTTTCGATCCGGTTCGCTTGCAACCGCTTTCGGCAAGAGCGCATTTCGAACTCGACTCACTGTCCGTGATGTTCCACCGACCAAATCTGTTGCCCGACGATACCTATCTTCAGCATAAGACCGACCACTCGATGGAGAATCAACGCGAGTAACGGGAAGTGGCGAGCGCGTTCTCCCGCTTCCACCCGAGCCTCCGCGATATCCACCACCACCGCCGGAACCCGAACCGATGTCTGAATCGGATCCCCTGTTATTGCGCTCGTCGATCGCGTCGGCCGATGTGCCATCAGTTACTGTTCTAACTTCTGGCGGAGGATTGTAGACAACTCGGCTAGGTGGGACCTCGCCTGGAGGAGGCACTGTTACGACCGGTGGCACAGGTGTGGCCGGATTCGAAGGAACGGTGACAACAGGAGTAACTGGAGTCACCGGATTCAATGGCGTCGATGGTGTTGGCGGTGATGTTGTCGGTGGAGGAGGCGGAACTTCAATCTCGCAGCCGCAGCTTGGATCAATCGCAGCTTGCACATTATTGCCGAAGATCAGGTTTGTGATATTCGCGACAAACCTGTCAGACACGTTGCTTTTTTCAAGCCCGACGGCCTCGCAAACGCCTGGCGTCGCCGTGGCTTTCGGGCACGCGCTAAACATCGAGGATGCAATCGTCGCTGCGAGTTTGTCTTTGAACGTACCCGAGATATTTTTGCAAACTTTCTGCTCAGAACCTAGCACGAGCTGCGTACATTGTTTCCCAAAAAAAGTTTCCGCATGTTTACGAATACTCGCCGTCCACTGCGCGCGACACTCAGTCTCAGAAGATTTTGCGACGCACTTCGAGTACTCCCCATTGCTGAGTAAACCGTTTTCAAGTTCGGGCTTACCGTAGTTGTCGAGACTCAATAAAAAGTTTTTATAAAGCGAGTCTGCAGACTCGGTTGAAAACGAGTTTTGCAATTGCGAACGAAGCGGCGTGAGGCCGTCTTCCACTCGCAAAAGATGTGTCTCAATCGACTGCAACCGGGCGCCTGCGCCAACAATTACATCAAGTTTTTGGCACGCCGACGCGCGATCATCCGTTGGATCGCCACAGCAAGCCTGCGCCGAACGCGCCATATTCTCTTCTTCCGTCTTCGTCAGCTTTGTATCTCTGGTTACGACGTGCATGAACTCGTGAAGAAGAATGTTTTGATAGTTGTTTTGCCCGCCGTCGCTGTTCTTTGCCTTCGGAGTAATGTCGGCTGAACAAATGTGAACGTCCACCTGACCGGCACGGGTCTCGGCAGGGTTCGAGACACCGGCTGCGCCGGGCTTCCAACTACATTTGATCGGTGCCGGAACAATACCGGGATTCATCGACTTCATGAACGTCTCTTCAATTCGTGCAGCCGTAGGTCCCAAGCCAGAGAGTTCGAGGCAGCGCAAAAAACGACCGCGGGTCTTGTCAGTCGCGAGCGGCTGTCCAACCGAACTCGAAAGCATAACAACCGCAAGCCCCTTCACCAATGCATCGTAGTCTTTTTTGCGCGCCGGCGTCTTACAGCTCGCATCGAACATGGTCGACTTTTTGAGACGATCAATCATCAAATCTGTTTGATTTTTTACGTCGTACTTGAGTAGCTTCCACCATTCGCGCTGCAAAGTTGCGATTCCGCCTTGCTCGCGGCTACACATAAAACCATCGCCGAGATTCGACTCCTGCTGCTTCATCCAGTCATCTTCTTCGGTCGAAATTCCAGCGGTCCGCGTCTCTGCACTTGAAGCCGTCGGGACGATGTCCGCCGCGAGAGTAAGCGGTGGTGGTGTATCGGTGGGCTCGAATTTCGGTTCGACAATAGCGTCGTCGACCCGTTTTACGACTTCGTTTCCTGTCAGTCGACTGTGCACGAAGTTGTAAGTTCGACCGTTGAGACTCAAGAGATACAGGGATTCTCTTAGACCCTTCGTCGTTTTTTCTGCAATTTCGAGACGCAAGAAACGGCCCCGGTTCGGCTGCGACGCTGTCACTGTTTTTACGCCGCGGGTGACTTCGAGAAAGTCGACTGTGCCGTCACCGTCTTGATCGAGTTGGATTTCGGAAAAGCCCGGGCCCGAAATGATTTGTTTTCGAACCCGGCCTTCGAGGTCTTTACGTTGGCGAACGCGCATCTCACCGTTTTTCGTCTTCACGGTTGCGCCGAATAACGATTCGAGCTCACGCGCGAATTGCTTATCTGCAGCGCTCGACGGCGCGCTCGATGTCGTCGCCGAAGCGATCGAAATACTCCCGAAAAAAAGCGAAACGGCAATCCCACCGAAGAGCGCGGAAAGACGTCGGAATTTGGGTACGGTCATTGAAACCCCACAGACTCGTTTTAAGTCATATGAGATATCGGCATTTATCTGCTCCGAATTGAGACTCGACGGAAGTCCCGAGCCACTTTCTCAAAATGAGACATGGCTAGGTAACAGTTCCCTTTTTGCAGGGCTCCGCGGCGTCGTGACGCCGCGGAGCCCTG
>JAYSST010000129.1:0-1923 GCA_043720435.1 Bdellovibrionales bacterium | reverse complement strand
CCTGAATTTTAGTCATCAGGTGGTGATCAACGAAGGGACCTTTTTTTATCGAACGTGCCATGAGTTCGCTCCTCTTACTTGCGTCGCTTGACGATCATGTTATCAGTTCGCTTGTTGTGACGAGTCTTATAGCCTTTGCAAGGCTGACCCCACGGCGTAACTGGATGGTGACCTTTGCCCACGCCTTCGCCGCCACCGAGTGGGTGATCAACGGGGTTCATGTGCATACCGCGAACGCTAGGACGAATCCCGCGCCAACGATTTCGACCGGCCTTACCCATGCTAATATTTTCGTTATCAGTGTTTCCAACTTGGCCCACCGAAGCGATGCAAGTTGAAAGAACCTGGCGAACTTCGCCGCTTGGCAGACGTACTTGGCAATACTGGCCGAGTTTCGCTACCAAAGTTGCGCCGACGCCGGCACCGCGAGCCATCTGAGCACCTTTACCTGGACGCATTTCAACGTTGTGAATGATCGTTCCAGTAGGAATTGAAGACAACGGAAGTGCGTTACCTGGTTTGATATCGGCTGCAGCGCTTGTGATGACAACATCTCCAACGTTCAGACCGATTGGCGCCACGATGTACGTCTTTTCGCCGTCTTTGTAATGCAAAAGAGCAATACGAGCCGTGCGGTTTGGATCGTACTCGATCGAAGCAACAGTCGCCGGAACATCGAGCTTCGTGCGCTTAAAGTCGATGACACGGTAACGACGTTTGTGTCCGCCACCCTGGTGACGAATTGTGATCTGACCGGTGTTGTTACGTGCACCTTTACGTCGAAGCGGAGCAGTCAGAGATTTCTCTGGAGTCGATTTCGTAATTTCCGAAAAATCGAATCCAGTTTTCTGACGCAAGCTCGGCGTACGGGGACGGTAAGTTTTAATACCCATGATTAGGCCCCCTCAAAGATAGAAATTTTCTCGCCAGCAACTAGCTTTACGAGAGCTTTCTTCCAAAGTTTCGGCTTTCCGAGCTTCACTTGCTTACGGAAATATTTTCCGCGGCAAACTAAAGTACGAACGCTCATAACCTTTACGTTGAACGATTTTTCGATCGCATTCTGAATCTCTGGCTTCGTCGCCTCCATCGCTACCTCGAACGCATACGTGTTCGAATCCTCAGCGTGAGCCGCGTTTTTCTCAGAGATCAAAGGCGCCTTAATGATTTGGCTCATTGGTGTTGCCATCTTACGCCTCCACCTTTTTTGACTTTGGTGCGGCTTTGCCAGCACGCTCTGGTGCAGCTTCGCCACTTCTTGGCGGTGCAGCTTCGCCACAACGATCGACGATCTTTGCGATAGCGCCTTTAGAAATAATGGCGTTGTCGTACTTCAAAAGATCGTAAACGTTCAGTCCCTCAGCGCCGTAGTAACGGAACTTCGGAAGGTTTCGAGTCGCGCGCGCCATCATCGCATCTGCGGCTCCATCAAGAAGAACTGCTTTTGTAAGTCCAAAGGCCGCGAGCTTCTTCGACATCGCATTCGCCTTACCGTCACACTTCATATCTTCAACGATGTGAAGACGGCCCTCTTTCGCTAGAAGCGAAAGTGCGCTGCGAAGTCCGGCTTGGCGAACTTTCTTTGGAAGCGTGTAAGCGTAGCTACGTGGAAGTGGACCGAATGCGGTACCGCCACCTGGCATTAAAGGAGAACGGCTCGAGCCCTGACGAGCTCCGCCTGTTCCTTTTTGTTTGAACGGCTTCTTACCACCGCCCGAAACGAGACCTTTAGTTTTTGTCGAAGCGTTACCTTGGCGACGGCACGCGAGCTGCCAACGAACAACAGTGTGCAAAATATCTTTGCGCACGGGCTGACCGAAGACTTCTGCTGGCAGAGTCATATCGCCGACTTTTTTCTTATCCCAGTTGTAAACTGTGACTTGGTTTGCGGTAGTGGCATTAGCCATAGGTTACTCCTTCACA
>JAYSST010000128.1:0-1925 GCA_043720435.1 Bdellovibrionales bacterium | reverse complement strand
TTTCTGCGAGATTGATTTCTTCACGACCCCAACGCGCGAGATCTTCGAAAACTTTTGCATCTTTCATTGCCGCTTCGACAACGCGGTAATCGGCTTTGCCGTCTTTTGTTTTTGGAGCTTTCGAAAGCGCGGTCGAAGAATTTGTCATGTTGGATCCTGCATCAAATGCCACGTGAAAAGTCCTTTTTAGGCTGAAAAAACCGGGCCCCAAGCTCGACCTCGCAACCTACCTATATTTTTAATGATCTCGTTGGGACGACGGTAATCAGAATTGGTCTAAACGGTCAACGCCCGAACACCGCAAATGCATGCCAGTTCAGCCAAATTTGATAAAAACGAACCTATTGCGCGCCTTCTAAGGAAGCGTCAAAATTTCGGGTCCGTTTTCGGTGATAAGCACAGTGTGCTCGAACTGAGCTGACAAGGTTTTATCTGCTGTCGTGTACCACTGAATGCTCGAGTTGGGGATTGCGTGCTCGACCATATCCGCTGCCGTCTCGTTCACCATAGGTTCGACCGTAATGCAGCCTCCAGGTAGGAGGCGGTCGCCACGTCCCTTTTTGCCAAACGACGGAACAAAGGGATCCTCGTGGAAAATACGGCCGATCCCGTGCCCGCCGATCTCCTCGACCACATAAAAGCCGCTCTTGGTCGTAAATTTATTAATCGCGAAGCCAATGTCGCCCGTTGTGCCGAAAGGCGTAATCGCCTCGATACCTTTTTCCATCGCCTTTTTAGCGATCTCGGTTACTTTTTTGGCGCGTTCGGAAACTTCGCCGACGAAAAACGTATAGCTATTGTCGCCGTGAAAACCGTCGAGCAAAAGCGTGATATCGACATTCACAATGTCACCGTCTCTCAAAACTTCTTTTCCGGGAACACCATGGCAAATCACATGATTAACCGATGTGCAGATCGCTTTGGGATAACCTTTGTAACCAAGCGGAGCGGACTTCGCTCCATGCGAAAGACCCCAGTCATTGGCAATTTTGTCGAGTTCGTCTGTAGTAATTCCGGCTTTCACAAACTTGCCCGTGTGCTCGAGGCAACGCGCGGCGAGCTTGCACACCTTGATCATCTTCTGAATTTCTTCTTTGGTCTTCACTGTCATTTACAACAATTTATCACGCTAGGCCCTACGGTGGCCAGCTCGTTCAGTTGAGTTCGACAAAAGGTCGATAGTCGCGCCACCGCCAAAATACGTCACAATCTGAAGTCGTTTCAAAAATTCACAGCGCAGAACGACGAAACTAAACAGCCCCGTCGGGCCTCCCTTTGCAACGTTTTCGCAGATACCCCGATGAACCTGCCCGCGCTAAGGAGCTAGTATGCTTTTCAGATCCGTCCTTGCTTTCGTGATTCTTGCAACTTTGAATTCTCAGGTTCAAGCGGCCACCGTCGTGCCGGGTAACGACGATTCTAGCAAGCAACTCTGTGTACAAAAACTCGTACAGAATGAACTCGAACGAAACAAAGCCTTGGGACTGGAAATCACCCGTGTCGCCGCTTCGGGCATTCCACTTCCAGCTGGTCCACGTCGCTTTTCTTACGTCGCAAAAACTGCGCAGAATTTAAATTTCTTCGGAACGATTTTAGTCGATGTCGATACAAACGAAACCAAAACTCAATGCAACGTCAGCAGCGGTTCGATACTGGGCGTGAGTCTGCACACCGACGTCTTCACACTGAACCAACAACTCGTCCGCTACTAGTAGTAGGCTCACCACCGATCCGCCGCCCGGCTAGACCAATGGACCGCGACGAGCCGCGACCAAAGCTGGACGCAGTACAAATTCATATCAGTTATTATATTCAGACGGGGGCAACATGACTGTAGCAACACGAGCCGCTCTGATTATTTTTCTCAGTAGTATCAGTAGCACAACTTACGCACAAAATTTTTATAACTATGGTTACGGAAGCGG
>JAYSST010000127.1:0-1926 GCA_043720435.1 Bdellovibrionales bacterium | reverse complement strand
TAAACTTCGAGCATGCCGGCGTTTACAATCGCCATATCGAGACCATTTTTCAGCGCGTGATGGAGGAATACCGAATGCATCGCCTCACGCACGGGCTGATTCCCACGAAAACTAAACGAAAGGTTTGAGACTCCACCGCTGATGGTTGAACCTGGGCACGCTTTTTTGATTCGATCGATCGCTTCAATGAATTCGACCGCGTAAGAATCGTGTTCGGGCATTCCCGTCGCAACTGTCAGAATGTTCGGGTCAAAGACAATGTCCGCCGGATCAAAATCGATTTTTTCTCGCAGCAAAGTGTACGCGCGTTTACAGATCCTGACTTTTTCGTCAGCGGTGACGGCCTGTCCCTGCTCGTCGAATGCCATGACGACAACGGCCGCGCCGTATTTTTTGCAGAGTGCGGCTTGTTTCAAGAACGGTTCTTCACCCTCTTTGAGCGAAATCGAATTGACGAGCGATTTTCCCTGCAAGTTTTTGAGTCCCTCTTCAAGGACTTCCCACTTCGACGAATCGACCATCACAGGCACGCGTGCAATATCGGGCTCGGCTAAAGCGCGGCGCAAGAATTCGCGCATCATCGATTTTCCGTCGATCATCGCTTCGTCGAAATTGATGTCGATAATGTGTGCGCCGTTTTCAACTTGCTGGCGCGCAACGGTCACCGACGCTTCTAGGTTTCCAGCTTTTATAAGCTTCGCGAATTTTGGAGACCCAGTGACGTTCGTACGTTCACCGATCATCGTTAGGTCGCCGCGGAATTCGGCATGTTCACCCGAAGCTTTTGCCGCAGCAGCAGATTCTTTCGCGGTTTTGCGCGGAAGCAATGTGTAGGCTTCGAGACCGCTCAGCCGCATGCCTGGTTTAGTTTCTCCTGGCACGCGCGGCTTTTGACCCTTCATCACTTCAGCAATGGCCTTGATATGACGAGGAGTCGTTCCGCAGCAGCCACCGACCATGTTCAGCCAGCCAGCGTTCGCAAAAGTCTTTAAACCTAAAGAAATCGATTCCGGAGTTTCATCATAGCCCGTCGGCGAAAGCGGATTCGGAAGACCCGCGTTCGGGTAACAGCTGACATAGACTTCAGCGACACGCGAAAGCTCCTGTAGGAACGGACGCATTTCGTCAGTGCCAAGCGCGCAGTTGAGACCGACGCTGATCGGTTTCGAGTGACGAACGCTATTCCAGAACGCTTCAACCGTTTGGCCCGAAAGCGTTCGGCCGGCGCGATCCGTGATCGTGACTGACAACATCAACGGAATTTTTATGTTTCGTTCTTCTTCAACGGTTCGGATCGCGAAGAGTGCGGCTTTCGCATTCAGAGTATCGAAAACGGTTTCTGGCAGTAAAACGTCGCAACCGCCATCGAGCAGCGCTTCGGCTTGGTCTTTGTACTGCGTGACCATCGTGTCGAAATCGATCGCGCGGAAGCCAGGATTATTCACGTCCGGAGAAAGCGAAGCCGTTCGATTCATCGGCCCAATGGCACCCGCGACATAAACGCGGCGGTACTCGGCCGTGCCTTTTCGCATCGCCATAAAGTCATCGGCCGCACGACGAGCGACTCCAGCCGCTGCTAAATTCAACTCGCGAATAATGTGACCAAGTTCGTATTCGTCTTGCGTAACTTTGGTTCCGTTAAAAGTATTCGTCTCGATAACGTCGGCACCCGCCTCGAGATAAGCAAGGTGAACTCCGTAAACGGCGTCCGGCTGCGTGATGCACAAAAGATCGTTGTTTCCTTTAAGATCTTTGGTGTGACCCTTGAAACGTTCGCCGCGGAACTGCTCTTCAGAAAACTTATGTTGTTGAAGCATCGTGCCCATGGCGCCATCGATAATCAAAATGCGCTCAGCAAACGTCTTTCGAAGTTCGGCTTCGTTCTGCGCCAATTTCTTTTTGAGATCTGCAAACGGGGTCACCATT
>JAYSST010000126.1:0-1929 GCA_043720435.1 Bdellovibrionales bacterium | reverse complement strand
TCGTCACTCGTTTCACTCGAGTGCCCGGCGGCAGAGCGTTTTTCTCGGCTTGAATCGCTTCAAACGTTTCGCCATAAAACATTCGCATCATCATCGGCGCCTGATCTGAAACGACGCCGATAATTTTAACACTGGGCTTGATCGCTTTCGATGCTAGCGCGATTCCGCTGATCAATCCGCCGCCGCCGATGGGAACGACGATTGTATCGACATTCGGAAGATCTTCGAGAATTTCCAGGCCGATAGTGCCTTGGCCAGCGATGACCTTCGAATTCAAATATGGATGAACAAAAATCCACCCTTTTTCTTTTTCGAGTTCCAACGCTTTTGCATAAGCGTCGTCGTAGACTTCGCCATGCAAAATGACATCGGCGCCATGCGACCGCGTGGCATTGATCTTAACGATGGGTGCCGTTTCAGGCATGACGATGTGGGCTTGCGCTCCGACGACCTTGGCTCCATACGCAACACCTTGCGCATGATTGCCAGCGGAACTAGCGACGACTCCGCGTTCGCGCTCTTCCTTCGTCAAAGAAAGCATCGTGTTGAGAGCTCCGCGAATTTTGAAACTTCCGGTGAGTTGCTCGTTCTCGAATTTAAGAAATATTTCAGCACCTTCGGGCGCACGAGCAATGGTAAACGGAGCAGCTCGCAGCGGAGTACGATGCACTCGATCTTTAATCACGACACGCGCGGCGCGAATGTCGTCGATCGTGACACCGATGTTGACCTTGGGACTCGCGGAATTCGTGGCTTTAAGTTTTTGCTCCATAGCACCTACAGTTGTCGATGAAACTGCAGGCCGAGTCATTAGAATATTAGTTTCGCATCGCCGCTGGCGACGCTGAGCCTGCACGTCTGCAGGCTCGATTAGCTTTAGCGATTCAGGCGCGAGGCATCACGGATTCGCCCGAATCGAGAGCCGAATCGTGCCACCACCAGGTGAAGCCTACCAACGGGCGATAGTTTTTTGCGCTTGAGATCACGAGTGACTCGGGCGTCCCGACGGCCAGTGCATCGGGCGTTAGTTCAGAGTAGAAAAAAGGAGCAAAGTGCGCTCCACACTCTTCACATTTTAAAACTCGCTCGCCCTGTTGTTCGTGCGTAGAACCGCAGCGGTGACAGCGTCGCACTTGCGACCACCGTTCGAGATTCGTCACCGATGAATCGATGGCACTCGTCCTGAGCGGTCCAAGCACTTTAGTCATGCGCGTTTTAGGCGCCTTCTTCGAAAACATTCTTTTCGTCCTTCCAGTTCGTACTCTGACAGCTGGTTGATACTTTGGGAGTTTGCACCCCTTGTGCCCAACCGATTTGTGTCTGGCCCGATGAAGAACGACGTCTCTCTTACCCGATAACAGTTTCTCATGAGAATCTCCGGCCGAAAAGGCGATCACTGAGTGTGGGAATTTCACCCTTGAATCGAAATGAGCACGCGAAATGTGAACACCGAAAAATCACTGTCACTACATCGTCTTAATGCATCGCGTCTCGACTATGACGGGCGGGTTTCGTCATTGAAAGACACACCCATTTCGGAGCGTCGCGATTCGAGAAGCCGTGTCCTCGAATTTGCAATTATCTTGATCGAAATAGGATCCAATGCGCGCTGCGCTATCTCAGATTAACGTCGGATGGACATGGGAGTTCGAGTGACCAAACAGGCTGTCTTTCGGCTCACCCTGGCGACATTTGCCGTCACCGCATTTGTGAATACTTCACGCGCCCAGGAGCCGTTCGACATCTCGGAACGCGCGATTCGACGGGCCGTGCGCGATGTCGAATTAGATCGAAAGTCTGGCGGAGTTGTTCTTCCCTCGGTGTTCCGCCGGCAGGTCGTAAACGATCGGGTGGCACGACTCCGGGTATTCACGGTCGACACCCGCGATCAACACGCTTGTGCCGCACTCAAACAGGTTCTTGAAAAGC
>JAYSST010000125.1:0-1932 GCA_043720435.1 Bdellovibrionales bacterium | reverse complement strand
GTAAAACTTCGCTCGGCGCATCGATAGCAAAAGCGATCGGTCGAAAATTTGTTCGCGCCGCACTTGGCGGAGTTCGCGACGACGCCGAGATCCGGGGTCATCGTCGAACGTACATTGGCGCTATGCCAGGTCGCGTGATTCAGGGCTTGAAACGTGCCGGTTCGATGAACCCGGTGTTTATGCTCGACGAGATCGATAAACTGAATCGTGGATATGGCGGCGATCCGGGCGCAGCACTTCTCGAAGTACTTGATCCAGAACAGAATGATAAATTTCACGATCACTACTTGGATGTGCCGTACGACCTTTCAAAAGTTTTGTTCATCGCAACGGCAAACTCACTTGAAGGAATACCCGGCCCATTGCTCGATCGGATGGAAGTGATTGACCTCACCGGTTACACGTCACACGAAAAACTCCATATTGGTCGCAATCATTTGTTACCAAAACAAATGACTGAGCACGGTCTTAAACCGTCGCAAGTTGATGTAACGGATGATGTTTTGAAAGGCATTATCCATGGTTACACCCGCGAAGCCGGCGTGCGAAGCCTGCAGCGACAGATTGCGGCCCTGCTGCGGGTGCTAGCAGCGAAAGTTGTCGAGCACGAATCGGATGTAGAAGCCGATTCGTCAATAAAAGGGAAATTGCCAATTCAACCAAGCAAAGAAGAGCTTGATGAATTGCTGGGTCCGGCGAACTTCGATCACGAAGAAAGTATGACGTCGGCTCCGGTCGGTGTCGTAACGGGTCTCGCATGGACACCAGTCGGTGGAGAAATTCTCTTCATCGAGGCGACGTCGATGCCTGGCACTGGCAAGCTTGCGCTGACCGGACAACTAGGCGACGTCATGAAGGAGTCTGTGCATATTGCGCTGACTTTGATCCGAAGCCGTTTACCGCAAGTGTCCGAACAAATTGATTTCGAGAAACGTGATTTCCACGTGCATGTTCCTGCAGGGGCGATTCCAAAAGACGGACCGTCAGCTGGCGTAGGCATGGTCACAGCACTTACTTCGTTGCTTACCGGTAAAGCTGTGAGCCCGAAAATTGCGATGACCGGAGAAGTCACGCTTCGCGGGAAGGTCACACCGATTGGCGGCGTGAAGGAAAAGATCATGGGAGCGCACCGAGCTGGTGTTACGACCATCATCATTCCGCGCAAAAACGCAAAAGACCTGCGGGATGTTCCTGAAGAAGTGAAGAAGGCAATTCATATCGAACTCGCCGATGACATCGCTGATGTCTTGCGAATCGCAATTGGACTTGAACTGCCGCCGCTCGACGAGACAACAGGGTTATGGGGCGCATTCAAAGAACCAAGGTTCGGCGTCTATAGCCCAAACACGCGATCGGCACCGCCCCACGCGTGAGCATAGCAAAAGCGGCCTTCGGGCCGCAGTTTTAAATTTTCGAGTGTGTGACCTTGTCACAGAACTCTTGCATCACGGGTGGGCATTTCGTCCGAGCGTTGTCTTGAATGACTTCGATATCTTTCGAGTTGCTCATCTCGGGATCAAATCCTGCCTTGATATTTTTTAATATCGCTTCGTCGCGGTTTTTTTTCTTCCCGACGTATTTGCCAAAAGCTTCCCAATCGTGGGCAAGCGCAACTTCAGAGATCGCCTGCACTGTCTGCGCGTACTGCCCATCCAAGCAACCACCGTACTTTTTCAGAAACTTTCCGTATTTATCCCAACGCTTTGGATCTTTCTTGGCTCGCATCTTTTCGGCGATGCCCGGCGCTTCTTTTTCGAACGACTTCTCGCAAACACTCGCTCTCGGATTTCCTTCGGCAACTGAAAACATCACCGAGCAACATGCCGCTAAACACATGATAAATGTTTTATAGATCACAATAGCTCCTTAGAGGGGGTGCCTAAAACCTTAAACGATGATCTCAGATTTTGTTAGAACGGAAAACAATTACTG
>JAYSST010000124.1:0-1933 GCA_043720435.1 Bdellovibrionales bacterium | reverse complement strand
CCGTTGTGGTGACACCGATTAAATGAGCAACCCAGCTGCGATCTCCGAGTGGCAAAACCGGTTTGATCGCATCGAGTGCTGCGACATAATTAATCGTGCTGTCGGACTTGTCTTCTTCGTCCGTCAAAAAGATCACATTCAAGAGCGAGTTTTGACGCAAAAAGCCGGCGTTCGCCATGCCGGGCTTAGACGCCGCGAGTGCAGCCATCATCGCCTCGCGACCTCGCTCGACCGGCGAACCCGTTTCACCTGCTTGCACTCGAGCTGCCAATACTGCCGTCAAATTTGCAGTGGTTTTATTCAAAACTAACGGAGTACCTGACTGCGCAATAAGTTTGCCGCGCGCGCCGTTTCCACTCATGTCCGTCGTTGTCACACCAATGTTGTAATCCAGTCCGGTTGCATTCAATCCATCAATGAAAACTGGCATTTGCTTCGCAAGTTCTGCCTGACGACTCGCCATCGAGCCCGATGTATCGATGACCCACAACACATCCACTTGAGTGTTGTACGTCACCTGCTGACCAAAATTGGAAGATCCAGCTTGGACATCAAACGTTTGGCCGCTGCATCCAATTTGTAGTACTGCTGCGAGTACACAGACGATGATCGTTTTCATTATGCAGTCCTCTTGTTGTTTGAGCGCGTTGCCCATCCGTCGATTTCTGTTTTTACTCGCTCTTCAAGTCCTATGAATTTAAGACCGTACACAACCGGCGACTTAGCATCGCCTGCGTTGAGTACTCTTCGCGCCATCACTTCGCAGGCCGAATTGAATGCCGGTGTTTCACGTGACGGTTTCACATGCAAATGCAGAGTATCGGTCACTTTGATGTCGCCGATACCAAGTACGAGACTAAGTCCACCAGCACTCATCTCGAGCGAACGTCCGCGATAAAGCTTGTGGTTGTTATGTACGAGAATCGAACCTTCAAAAGCGGCGCGTGCAAAACGGCGGCGAAAGAAAACTTCATTCACTGCTCCGCCAAGCTGTTGGCTCAGCGACTCGCGAAGATGTTCGATGGTCTCATTGTGAAATTCGGGAAGTGAAGAAATGCGCGTCCACTTTGGAAGACGTTTCGTCCAAACGTAATCCCAATCCTTCAGATTATTCTCCTGCGTAAGGCGAACAAGTTCGAGGTACTCAAATGGACCGAAACGATGATCGCCTTTCAGAACAAACCAAGCTTCTTTGCCGTCTTCGAGCTCTGGCACAGACTTCGGTTTGGAATGATCGAACTTCACTGGCTTCGCGACATTCGCGTTTTGATACTTCTGCCAGAATTCTTTGTGCATGACGAATACGGGATGCACGATAATCGCAACCCAATCTTTTTGATCTTCGTCGTAAACGTGATCGAACGGATCCAGCTCGCCCGACTTTACGCGGCCGAGAATGTCTTCAACGGCAAATTGACCGACACAAGTGTCTCCGCGGGCAACGTGATAGCGATCGACGGGCGTCGTAAGCATACAGGATTCCTCCACCCCTTATTTCGGCCTCTCACCCTGCGGCCTCTAGTCCGGGTCATGGTCGAAGTTTCTCTAGCATTTCCATGAGTTCCGAGGGTCCTGTGCCCGGATGAGACAGAATCGAATCGGTGCGAAACACTTGCTCCGTTCTGTGCAGGATGATGATCAGGATTTCGACGGTTTTCTTGAAACTCTGTGAAATCGAAACATCACCGTTAACGAAATCTCGACTAAGAACGTACCGTTCTCGTTTGCACACAATCCGAGTGCAAACGAACTTGCCCCGTTCTGAACCCTATTGTTCGCGTTTACGTCGAATTTTTGAACACGCGGCGCCGCCATCAAATTGGGATTTGCCTAAGAGATCGCCGCGCGGTTTTGAGACACAGATAATGCCTCGCGATATTCCGCGCGTTCGAAGTAAACCTAATGTTATGGTCTTTTTTATGACCGACTCCCA
>JAYSST010000123.1:0-1937 GCA_043720435.1 Bdellovibrionales bacterium | reverse complement strand
GCCCGCTTCGCCTAAACCTTTTTCTTCAAACAAAAACCGGGCTGATTTCTCGAGGCCTAAAAGATCGCGCTCGATGAACACGCCTTTGCCTGCAGCTAAACCATCCGCCTTTAAAACATATGGAGGTTTGAAATTCGTCGCGGCAGCAAGCGTCTCTTTCACGGATGCGACAACGAACGATCGAGCAGTGAGAACTCCTGCAGCTTGCATCAGTTCTTTTGCGTGGATTTTACTGGCTTCAAGCAAGGCCCCCGCTTTTGAAGGAGCGAAAACTCGAAAGCCTTTTTCGCGAGCAAGATCAGCGAGGCCGTCGGCCAAAGGCTGTTCGGGTCCGATCACAATAAGTTCGACGCGCACTTCTTTAGCAAACTTCATGAGGTTGTCGAAATCGCGAGCTTCGATAGACATTGGTACGCACTCGACTTTTGGAGTGCTGCTCATGCCATCGCTTCCCGGAACCGCGTAAACGACGTCCACGTTTGCGTTTAAAGCCAGGCTGCGAACGATCGCGTGCTCACGCCCGCCCTGACCAATAACTAAAACTCGTTTCGGTAGATTCTGCGATTGGTTCGACATATGGGCGCATACTGGTCGCTCAAGCAGATTCTGTCAAAGCGCATCATTGAAACACGGGGCGAAACCAGTACCGCTTCCCGGTATGTTGGCCTAACCTCTTTCGCTATGGCTCAAGCATCGAATATTGTAATTGTGGCTGGAAAAAGAACACCCTTCGGCTCGTTTGGCGGCGGCTTAAAAGACGTCGGAGCGACAGCGCTCGCGGTCGCAGCCGGCCGCGCTACTTTGGCGCAAGCGGGAGTCGACGCAAAAGATGTCGGACACGTCGTCTTAGGTAACGTCGTTCAAAGTGGAGCGGACGCCGTTTACGTACCTCGGCACGTGGGATTGCACCTCGGTGTACCGGTTGAAAACGGCGCGCTGGGCTTGAACCGACTTTGTGGCTCTGGTTTTCAAGCGTGGATGACGGCTGCCGAAATGATCATGAGCGGAGAAACAGAAATTATTCTCGCCGGCGGCGTCGAACAAATGTCGCAAATCCCGTACGTACTTCGCGGCGCGCGTTTCGACGGATTTCGCATGGGCGCAGCACCTCTCGAAGATTACATGACCAGTGCACTGACCGATGGGTATGCCGGAATTCCGATGGCGATCACCGCTGAAAATCTCGCTGAAAAATATTCGATTTCTCGCGACGCGTGCGAAGAATACTCGCTGTTAACGCAGAAACGCTGCGCTGATGCGGAAGCGCGCAGTGTTTTCGCAGACGAGATTGCTGCCGTCGTTGTTGAGGGCCGCAAAGGTGCGGTCACCGTCGCAAAAGATGAACACCCGAAACCTGGCGTGACGCTCGAAAAACTGAAAACCATGAAAGCCACGTTCAAAGACGGCGGCACGGTCACAGCTGCAACGGCGAGCGGTATCGTCGATGGCGCCGCGATGTCGTTGTTGATGACCGAAGCCGAGGCGAAGAAACGCGGACTCAAACCGATGGCGCGACTTGTTTCGTGGGCGTCGGTCGGTTGTGACCCGAAGATGATGGGCATCGGCCCCGCAGGAGCTATTCGCAAAGCACTCTCAAAAGCGGGCCTCTCACTTAAAGACATGGATCTTGTCGAAGTGAACGAAGCTTTTGCCGCACAATATCTCTCGGTCGAAAAAGAACTTGGCCTCGATCGCACGAAAACAAATGTGAACGGTGGAGCTATCGCCATCGGTCATCCACTCGCTGCGAGCGGAACTCGAATTATGAATCATCTCGCATACGAACTTGGCCGTCGTGCAACCGCTGGTCAGCCAGCGAAATACGCCGTGGGTTCGGCTTGCATCGGCGGCGGACAGGGCATCGCCATCGTGATTGAGAAAGTTTAGGTTATGGCAGAACAAATGGACGCAAGTTTTAAACTCTCGGAACGCACGGC
>JAYSST010000122.1:0-1943 GCA_043720435.1 Bdellovibrionales bacterium | reverse complement strand
CTGATGCGAGCATCGCTGCAATCGAATCGTCGATCTTTGCACGGTCGATCACAGGTTTCGTGCGATACGCACCCCATTCGATCAAGGCTTCAGAAGTGATTGGTATAAAAATCATCACCACGAACGCGGGCGCGACAGTGGTCAAAACTCGAAGCAGTGGCATAGTTCACAGTCTATCAGTCGTCGAGATTTGCAGCCGAAGTTCGATCGAAGAAACCCCGGAGACTGGCCCAACGTCGAAGTCTTGAGAGCCGAAAATCCCGTTTTGGTGCAGAGCGTTCGAACAGAGAATTTGCTTCGGCCTCTCGCTTGCACAAATAGTATGTGAGAAGAACATGGATAGTTTTCTGGGGCGCCGGTCCCCATCACACGAGAGGTCCTAATGAATACGTCCCTTCGAACCACGGTTGCTGCGATCCTTGCCTTCACAATGTTCGAGCTTTCTAACTTGCCGTTGGCCCACGCCGGCATGATCACAACACAAACCGTCGTCAGCGATTTAAATCGGGTCGAAAATCAGCAGACGATTAATCAGTTTCTCGAGCGCGACGAAGTTAAATCGCAGCTCGCGAAAGCCGGTGTTTCGAGTGAAGAGGCGTCGATGCGGCTCGCGGCACTCTCTGACTTTGAAGTTAAAAATCTCGCGTCACAGATTGAGGCGAATCACGCTGGTGGCGAAGTTATCGTCATCGGCCTGGGAACAATCCTGCTGATCATCATTATCCTAATTCTGCTGAAACGAATCTAACGGGATTTATGCGGTCAAAGGTTGATCGACACATCTTGCTCACGGCGTTTCTCGCCGTGGGCATTTTTACTTCCGGATGTGCCACTCGTGCGATTCAGACAGAACGTCTTCTTGAGGCGCACGCGAAAGCCGCGCCTCGACAGATCGAAATTCCCGGCGTTCCCTTCGTCGACCAGAGTGAGGGATATTGCGGGCCGGCAACGCTCGCGATGACACTTGGGTGGGCCGGTAAAACAGCCGATGTGAATGAACTCGCAAAACAAGTTTTTACGCCCGGCAAGGAGGGTGCGATGCCAGCCGACCTTGTCGGTGCAACTCGCCGTCAGGGCATGATGGGAGTTCAATTCAACGGTCTTCCCGCGCTTATCGACGAAATTTCGCGCGGGCACCCGGTGATCGTTTTTGAAAATCTCGCGCTGACTTGGTATCCGCGCTGGCACTACGCGGTCGCGTACGGTTACGACCTCGAGAAAGAGACAATCACCCTTCACTCGGGAAGCGAAAAAGCCAAAAAGTGGTCGCTTCACAAATTTGAACGATCGTGGATGCTAGGAGAATATTGGGGACTCGCGGTCCTGCCGCCTGGGCAGATAAGTCTTGCTGCCGGCGAACTCGCTAACGCCACGGCCGCGGCGGGTCTCGAGCAGGTCGGAAAAACAAATGAAGCGGAAAAATCCTATCGAGCCGTTCTTGAAAAATGGCCGACGAGCCTCGGGTCGTTGATTGGACTGGGTAATGTCACTTACGCTAAAAAAGATTTCACATCGGCTGTCGACGTCTTGTCGACCGCATCGGGGATGCATCCAAATCTGCCGGTCGTCTGGCACAATCTCGCAACGGCGCAAGGGGCGCTTGCGAAATCACAACGCGAGCAGAAAAAAAGTATTCTAAGTCAACGCTCGTTCTTGAATGCGCGAAACAGTGCGAAACGCGCGATCGAACTCGCTTCCGCTGACGAGGCTGCGACTTATCGCGAAAGTTTAAAAGAATACCTACGGCTCGAACCGTCGGCGCTTGCTCCCTAGTCGCGGCGCAAACGGCACTTTGCAACGGGTCTGCCATAACGCCCAACCAACCTTCCGTCGAGCGTTTACGATTTGTAAACAGTTGTTTACATCGCGAATTGACGGGCGCCGCGATCCCGTTAATGTGAACGAATGTTGGCAATTCAAAACCTTCTCGTTCGGGAGTTATC
>JAYSST010000121.1:0-1945 GCA_043720435.1 Bdellovibrionales bacterium | reverse complement strand
GGCTTTTCGCGAAAAAAATCGCGAGTTCAATCGGGTGGCTTGAAAAACGAGAACTCGAGAGTGAAATTCTAAAGAGCTGTCCGCGTGAACTTGATCATTCAAAACAGCATCTTTTGCGATATCGCCGGGCCCTTAGCGATTCCCTAGAGGCGCAGATCCTCGACATTACCGAAACTAATTTGCCCCAACTTTTACGCTATGAAGACAGAAACTCGATGCGACACTCGATCGAGACGCGACTACCGTTTCTGGATTATCGAGTGGTCGAATTTGGTTTAGGCTTGCCTTTTAATCTTAAGGTCGATGGCCTTCGCCAAAAGGCCGTTCTGCGAGATGCGATGCGTGACGTTGTCCCGGCTGCAGTTCTCAATCGCCGAGATAAAATCGGTTTTGCAGCGCCAGATCGTTCCTGGCAGCCGCATTTTACAGCACTGTGGCGCGATCACGTCGCCAAATCAAAAGCGCTCGACGAGTTATTGCCAGGCTTAACTCAGGCAAACTCGGCCTCTCTCTCGGCGTCAATGCGGTGGAAGCTTATCAACCTTGCTATTTGGTCCGAGACGTATTTTATCTAGTCGCCGTATGTGTGGAATCTCAGGGCATTTTTCGCATCCAGTCGATCGCGAGCTGAAGCGTCGCATGGTGAAAGCTATGACCGATCGAATTTCGCATCGCGGACCAGATGGCGAAGGTATTTGGGTTTCAGACGACGGTCGCATCGGCCTCGGTCACCGACGTCTCAGCATCATCGATCTCGAAACCGGCGCGCAGCCCATGACGAGCGACAGCGGAAACGTGCTTGTCTTCAATGGCGAAATTTATAACTACAAAGAATTGCGCCAAGAACTTTCGGATTACCCGTACCAAACTCACAGCGACACTGAAGTCATTCTCGCAGGCTATAAAAAGTGGGGAGCGAAAGTTGTCGACCGATTGCGCGGAATGTTCGCCTTCGTTCTTTACGATGCGAAAAGTGGCGAGCTCTTTTGCGCGCGCGATCCACTGGGAATCAAACCATTCTATTTTGCGACGACGAAAGCGGGATTTGTTTTCGGTAGCGAAGTAAAAGCGCTACTTCCACATCTCGATCACATCACACCCGACGGAAAAGCTTTGAAAGAATATTTCGTCTTTCAACTGCAAATGGGCGATCGAACCCTCTTTGAAGGCGTCAAAAAACTAGAAGCCGGCCACACCCTTTCGATAGCAAAAGATGGATCTCATCGTCTCAATCGGTATTGGAAACCAGAGTATAAGCCGACCTTTGCCAATGCGAATCAAGTCGTCGAAGAACTCCGGCATGTTTTAAAAGAATCCGTTCATCTTCACACACGAGCCGACGTTCCGATTGGCGCGTATGTCTCGGGCGGAGTCGACTCGTCTTTCGTATGTGCGATGGCTCGCGAAGGGCATGAACACGAAATGCTCGGCTTCACCGGCAAGTTCGAAGGTTACGAAGGACGTTTTGACGAAAGCCAGTACGCCCGCGACGTCGGTGCAAAACTTGGAATAAAAATTCACGAGCGCACGATCACGTCCGATGATTTCAAAAATGTTTTCGCAAAACTTGTTTACCACATGGATTATCCCGAGGCCGGACCAGGTTCTTTTCCGCAGTACTGTGTGTCGGAACTCGCGAGCCAGCATCGCAAAGTCGTGCTCGGCGGGCAGGGTGGCGATGAGGTGTTCGGCGGATATGCGCGATACATGGTCGGCCTGCTTGAAAATGCGTTGGGTGCCTCGATTGACGGCCGATCACCCGCGAACGGGAATCTGTCGCTCGAGGACATTCAAACGAATCTTACGGTCTTGAAGCAGTATCGGCCGATGATGCAGGGACTGTTCAGCGATGGACTGTTCGGCTCGATTGAACAGCGCTACTTCAAACTTGTTTCCCGTGCACCAGAACTTTCGCAGATCGTCGATCTCGACGCCCTTGATACCG
>JAYSST010000120.1:0-1945 GCA_043720435.1 Bdellovibrionales bacterium | reverse complement strand
TGACAACCGGGGGCTAATCCTGACAGTTCTGTGAGTTTTAGTAGTGCTGGTTTTCGGCTCCTGCCAAATGCCGGTGCCTGAAATTGTCACTCTGGCTTACGAAGCATCTTGTGCACTTCAGAAACGTGCACTTCTTCGTCGTGAATCATGGTGCGCGCATATTCTTCGAGGAACACAGAGCGGTCCTCAACGAGTTCTAAAAGTCGGTGATAATTTGCGAGCTGCTCGGCTTCATGCGTGAGCGATTCTTTTAAGATGTCGCCGATCGCGTGCTTATGAGTTTCAAGAAGCTTCGCAATTTTTAAGGATGGGTGACCGTCGAGAGTCGTGATGTGTTCGCCGGCCGTTGCGGCGTGGGTCAGCGACTCATTCGCCTGACCGCGCAGCCAGCTGACGATTGGAATGCGATTATGTCCGTAAACCATCAGCGAATAATGAGTGTAACGAACGACGCCGGCTAATTCCCCTTCGAGAATCGCATTCAACGCTTCGATCACTTTCTTCTTGTCCATTTCCTTCATCGCCATGGTGTGCCCCCGTGTAAAACTAGAGCGTCTCGCCTACATCTTCATTTGTCCACACGCCTGATGATGTGACATGCCCTATCACTTTGCCCGTTAATCTCGCACCGTCGAAACATGTATTCTTTGACAAGCTCACATGATCCCCCGCACGTACAGTCCATGCGACGTCGGGGTTAAAAAGAATCGCTCGCATCGGAGAGCCTGCGCGCAAATGTCCAAATTCGCCGAGCCCTAAAAACTCGGCAGGCTTCGTAGCCAGAACCTGAACAGCGCGTGCTGCGGACAAACGCCCTCTAGACACTAAATCGAGAACCACAGGTACCATCGTTTCGAGTCCGAGAGTTCCGAACGAAGCTTCGGGGAACGGTTTTGTTTTGGTTGAGATCTCGTGCGGAGCATGGTCCGTGGCGACCCAATCGATCGCTCCAGAACTGAGAGCATCGATCAATGCCTCGCGATCCTTCACCGAACGGATAGGCGGGTTCATTTTGAAGGATGTATTTCCTTCGTCGATATCTTCGCTAGAAAAATAAAGATGGTGGGGCGAAACTTCGGCCGTCACTTTCAATCCGGATGCTTTGGCTTTTTCGATGAGCGGAACAGATTCACCCGAAGAAGTATGCAGAAGGTGGTAACGAGCCTTCGGCGCTTTTTCTAGAAGTCGTAAGTCACGCGCAACCATATCGGTTTCGTGGCGTGCCGCATAGGGTTTCAAGCCCTGCTTTCGCGGAATCGGCCCGTCTGCTAGCGGTCCTTCAGCGCCGAGCGTCTCTGCATGCTGAAGAAACGGAATTCCAAGTGGCTCGAGGCGCTTGAATATTTCCAATTGCAAGGCGTCGTCGGAAACACCTTTTCCATCATCGGTCACAGCTGCGGCGCCGGCTTTTACCAAATCTTCGAGAGGCGCTACTTTCTGACCGAGTTGTCCGTCTGTTCCGGCCACGGAGTACAGGACTTGTACGCCGAATCGAGATTGTGCACTCGCGACTTGCGCCTTCGCTAGATTCAACGCTTCGACAGTATCAAGAACCGGTTTGGTATTTGGCATCGTTAATAGCGCGCCGACTCCGCCTTTCAGCGCGGCATGCAGGGCCGAATCGGGTGTTTCTTTTTCCCATTGCCCTGGTGTTCGCATGTGAACTTGCGTATCAACCGCTGCCGGCATCATCGCAACACGATTCGTTCGTGGGATTCGCTGAAAGGCCGGTCGAATTTCGAGAAGTCGTCCGTCGCGCAAATCGACATCGCAGTTTTTTCGAATGCCCTGATCGGTCCAAACTTCAATGTCTTGAAAAGTGATCAGTTCACTCGAGTGCGGTATGCGAGTCCAATTCTTCATCTGATTCGTCATTGGGCCTTTCGTGAGCGCTCGAAAGCGTCGAGCCTTGCGTGCATCACCAGGTACCAAAGAGGCGGTAGAG
>JAYSST010000119.1:0-1945 GCA_043720435.1 Bdellovibrionales bacterium | reverse complement strand
TCGAAATCATTCGACTCGAACTGACACCAAAGATCGACCGCATGCGAATGCTGTCACGTTTAACTAACGACTATCTGCAGCGGCATGAGAGTGCCGAACGCGAGAAAGTCATGAGCGAAATCGATTTGCGAATAAAGCCGCTCGAAGCAGTACGGCAACGTTTTTATTCTCAAGCGTTCAGGCTAGCGAAGTCCAATGGCCCATGCGGCGAAATCCTGATTCAACATGAATTGGCGAGTCAGCTTCACGTTATCAAAGGACTTACGAGTCATTTTCGCGAAGTGCACGCCGCGATGAAAGCGAGCCGCACAACGGCGGTGAATCCAGAACTCCTCGAGCGACGGTTCGGGTTCACCGGCAAAATCGAACTCGCCGAAATCGCCAACCACGAGCTTGGTCTTGGCTACAATTCCGAACGATTTCGGGTTTCAAGACTTCAAATCTTGTTGCGGATCAAATCTTTGCTGGAAAATGGATACGTCGAAAACGGAGTAACCAATGGGCCGCGCCGCGCCCGCGATTCGATCATGCTTCCTGCACGTCTGCGCGACATCCCTTCGAGTCTTCGCGATGAAATTTTGCGCCTTGACTGGAACGATGATGCGGATGAGTTCGTTACGAATGGGATCCAACAGATATTTGATCCGAATATTGGTCATGTATCATGGTCGTCTTTAAGTTCATTCGGCATGTCCATCCATGCACGTGTTCGGTCGATGACTGCGCTCGCGAAAACGGGAACGGTGCAAACCGACGAGGGTCCACAACGAATCGAACCACGCGAAGTCACGCGTATCGCGTTAGCTATGACGAAGTGGATTGAAATTGAAGGAACGGAATGGATGAACGTACTGACAATTACGGGCGAGTTTACTCGGCTGCGCTCTTCCAGCATCCTGGATCGTTTTGCTTGGGAATCGTCGAGTCGAACTTGGAACGGAAATTTGGATTTCGTTTTCAAAGCGATGCGATCAGACAAACTAGGCGCGGGCGATGCCTCCGAAGGTGATGCCGCGGGCGCACGTTACTCGCGCCGAAATGGTCCGATGAGAGAATTTGTCACGCATTCTCGAGTCGTAAAAGCATTCGGGCAGCCAGCGTTGAAAATCGCTGATGCGTCCATGAATGAAATGACGGATTTTTATCGCCGAGGACTCGACGCGCAGATGATTCTCGCAGCAGAGACGCTGGAGGAAATTCAAAGGCTAGAACCGATCAAAGCAGCGAACCCTCGCGACTTCCCTTCGTGGCGGCTCTACTCTTCTCGCCCGCCTCCGACCGTGCCCCTGCTGAGCAAGTCCGAGCTCGAAGCGTTTCGCTTGGAAACATTCGAACTGGTTCGTCAGTCCCAGTATGTTATTCCAGAGCGCACGAACAAGGCGATGAAGCGCTAATCAAATTGACATTTGCTACTGGCCGCCGCGGAATAGGGAATGCCCGCGAAAAATTCGTTTTGTCCTTGTGGAAGCGGTCAGCGATATAAAAATTGCTGTCGACTAAGGGCTGATCGCAAATCAAAATTTTTAGTGTGGAGTATAAGGGTAATACTGAGCTTAGCCATCCTGGCGGCGGCGTCCGTTATTTATTTTGCAGTAGCTCAATTCTTCGTAACTGGCGAAATATGTATGGCAATTCGTGGGACTCAAATATTCGATTGCGGAATTTTCGCAGCCTTTAAGTTGGCAGCGACCGGGTTCCTTTTGATTCTGACGACTCGACTGCTTTGGTATATTGATTGAGTCGAGCAGCGTCGCTGATCGCGAAATGATTGTACAGCCACACCGGAACACCGTCTAATACTTAGAAGGGAGAACCGATGGCAAATGTACCAAATCAGTCGAATTTTTTTCGTGGCATTTATGAATTCGAAGACCCGTCTGGTGTGTTGTTGGCGGCGAAAGTTCCCGCAGTAGGTACTATCGACCTCTACGATGGAACAGCGATT
>JAYSST010000118.1:0-1946 GCA_043720435.1 Bdellovibrionales bacterium | reverse complement strand
TCACACAAGTTGTCGGGATGATGATCAACGATTCGATGTGGGTATTTTTTTGGATGCTCTATTTCGAAAAGTTTCCGGTTCTCAATGGTTGGGGACGTGAAGACTTGTTCGTTTTGTGGGCCGTCATTACGTTTTCTTTCGGAATTGCATTCGGACTTTTTGCACAAGCACTGCGCTTGTCCGAGTTGATAAGTCAGGGTCAGCTCGATTACTATTTGGCGCTTCCCAAGAATGTTTTGTTACACATTCTCGTTGGGCAGATTCGCCCAGCAAATTTGGGCGATTTGTTCTTCGGTCCGGTTTTGCTGGCACTCTTTGTCGATATGTCGCCTGAAAGGTGGCTTTGGTTCGTCGTGGGCGGAGTCTTGGGTGGAGTTATCTATCTTTCGTTCTTCGTGATTGTCGGGTCGCTCGCCTTTTTCATGGGCTCGAGCGAAGGTCTAGCTGGCGGCGTTGGTAATGCTTTGATTCACTTCTCAACCTATCCAACACGAATATTTAAAGGATGGACCCGCGTCATATTGTTCACCATCATTCCGGCCGGTTTCATCGCCGAAGTGCCGGTTGATCTCGTTCGTCGCTTCGCTGTTCAAGATTTAATCATCATGGTCGGGGCGGCCCTGATTTTCGGAACCATTGCGTGCGTCGTGTTCTTTAGGGGTTTACGCAAGTACGAGTCAGGGAACTTGATGAGCCTGAGATCGTGACAAAGGCGCTTAGTTCTCGTTAACGTGGCTTCCGATGACAAAACGACAGCCCGCACTTTTTACCGGTCACGGAAGTCCGATGAATGCCGTCGCGGACAACGCGTACACGAAAAACCTGCGAGTATGGGGCGAACGCCTGCGTGAGCTAAAACCGCGCGCGGCCATCTTTTTTTCGGCGCATTGGGAAACCGATGCGCTGCAAGTTCTGACTTCACCAGAACCAAGAACGATTCACGATTTTTATGGATTCCCGCGTTCGCTCTTTGAAGTGCAGTACACGGCCAAGGGTGAGCCGGCATTAGCCGATCGCGTGCTCGGAATGCTCGAACACGAGGCGGTGGTTGGAACAACACAATGGGGATTCGATCACGGAGTTTGGTCGGTCATGCGACATCTTTGGCCCGATGCAGATCTTCCCATATTGATGATCTCGCTCGCACGCCGACTTGATCCTGAAACCCATTTTCGTGTCGGCCAGGTTTTAAAACCACTTCGCGACGAAGGCGTCGTGATCATTGGAAGCGGCAACATTGTGCACAACCTTAAAGAAGTAAACTGGGATGCGCAAGCTGAACCACTTCCGTGGGCAACGGAATTCGATTCGAAAATCAAGAAGGCTCTTCTAGAGCGAGACGAAAAAACTCTGATCTCGGCTTCACGGGCGAGCGACGCGGCGTCGCGAAAATCAATTCCGAGTCGCGAACATTATTTACCGTTGGTTCCTATCGTCGGTGCATCGGACGCGAGTGAAATGCCGGTTTTCATGACCGAAGAAATTCAAAACGGTTCGATCGCCATGCGCTCTGTGATTTACGGTTACGACGCTTGAGTAATTCGCGAAGCGCCGCAGGCGCGAGCACCGACCCCGTCAGTACCGCCCGAAAGGGCCCTATAGTGGTAACAGCAGCTATCATCGAAAACGCAGCTGGCGAAATCTTGATCGCGCAACGACCGCTCCTTCACAAAATCGCTGGGGGCCTTTGGGAATTCCCGGGCGGTAAACTTGAAGTCGGCGAAACTCCCGAGCAATGTTTAATCCGCGAAATTCGCGAAGAGCTCGGCGTTGAAATTGATATTATTGCAAGCGCGGGCGTTTACTCGCACGTTTACCAAACGGGCACTGACGGAAGTGAACTTTGTCCGTCGGTCGAAGTGAAGCTTGTCGTGTTCCGAGCGAAGCTTGCAACGGCGTCGCGCGATTTAAAACTACAGGAATTTAAGTTGAACGATGTTGCTGCA
>JAYSST010000117.1:0-4707 GCA_043720435.1 Bdellovibrionales bacterium | reverse complement strand
GGCGCCGCCGAAGGCCGCCCGAGGTTTGTCCTTCGATGAATTTCTGCATCAGGCTCATTAACGCTATGTAGCAAGGCTCGGGTCACTTGTCCATGAGTGGTAGGGTCTTTTGGTCATGACGCTTCATTCGCCCCCGAAACCGGCCACCGCCAATTCCAGTCATTCGATTGTCTCGTACGAAGGCGTGGCCGCGTTTACTGTTTCGAAAGGGTCGCCGTTTGGTTCACCGACGGTGCTGACGATCGGCAACTTTGATGGGGTCCATACGGGTCATCAAGAGCTTATTCGTCGTGCCGTGGCACACGCGAGGGTTTTGGGCGTTCCAGCCGTTGTTTTTACCTTTGAGCCACACCCATTGATGGTCCTTCGACCCGAGCTGAAACTGAAGCGTCTCTTCGATGCTGACGATCGGCGCGAACAGCTTGAAAAGCTTGGTGTCGACATCCTCGTCGTTGAGCCTTTTTCACGAAGTTTTTCACAGCTGACACCCGAAAAATTTCTGATCGACAATGTCATTCGACCGTTTCAACCACGAGCGGTCATCGTCGGGTACGATTTTAGTTTCGGAGCCAACCGCGCTGGCGGGATCGACTTCCTTTTAGCGCATGCGAAATCGCCCGGAGTTCCGTTCGACGTCGAAGTCATTGCTCCGGTGACAATCAATATTGATTCGCAGCCAACGATCGTTTCTTCGACGCGAATCCGGCAAGCGCTGTCGAATGGACGCGCGGACGAAGCTCGACTGTTGCTGGGAAGACCGTACGTCCTTCGCGGGATCGTAAAAAAAGGGGCGGGACGGGGCCGAGCGATTTCTATTCCGACAGCGAACATCGAGCCGACGGTTGAGCCTGGTATTCGCCCCGGAGTCTACGCCGCCATGGCTTTGGTGCGCGGCACGCTTTGCCAAGCACTCGTCAACATCGGAGTTAATCCGACTTTCGAGGGCTCAGAAGCCTCGACTCTCCACGTTGAAGCGCATCTTCCGCACTATGATGGAGTCAAAGATGGCGATCTCTACGGAGAAAAAATAGAGCTCGGTTTGGTTTCGTGGATCCGCGATGAACGCAAGTTTTCCGGAGTCGCAGAACTCGTGACCCAAATTCGTAAAGACATCGCAAGCGGACTCGAAATTTTGAAAAAAGAGGTTTGAGTTTTGGAAGAGCAGACCGTTCAGCCAATCTCGGTTCACATCATCACGGTCGGCGCAGATGCACGTGAGCTTTCGCGAACAGAAATTCTTGTGCGCGAGATCCAACCATTGTCCTCGCGGATTTGCGCGACTCTCGATGAATTGAACGTTGTTGAATTTGCACAGGATGCCTATACGATTTTGCGACTTTTTGGTCGGGCTAATTGCCAGGTTCTGACGTGGCTTGGTTCGAAGGGACGAGTGGCGACAGAAGTCGCGGTTTTGGGATTTGCCGATGCGGTGTTGATTGAGCCGGGCCAACCAGCGCGGGCCATCGGAGTTCTGCCTCAAGCGTTTATTTCTGCAATTGCGGCTCAGAAACCCAGTTACGACCTCAGTGGTGCTGCATTCATTATTGGCGCGAACGAAGAAACTAAAGTGATTGCTGCGAGTTTGTCTCGCCTTGGATTCAAGCGCCTCATGATCGTGGACACCGAAGATCGTAAAACTGAACAGGTTTGCCAATATCTGCGCCGTCGTCTTTTCGGGATCGAAATCGAAGCGGTTTTGCGACGTACGCTGACCCAAGTACCAAACGAAGCAGCGATCGCAATCAGCTTAGTAGATACACATGACACTGGAATGCTCGAGGATCTTTCGTATCTCAATTTTTTGAGAAAAGGTGGAGTTTGGATCGACTGGATCGGCTCGACGGTTGAACTCAAAATGACGGGAGAAATTAAAGACGCGGGGGCGTACATTTTTGATCCAACGAGCATTCGAGCTTGGCGCGAAGCCCACTTGCTCAATTCTGTGCCCAAACTGCTTGCGACGGCTGGACAAAAGCCCGAGTACATCGCAAGTCGGCTAAGTGCGAGCTGGAAGAACTCGGAATCGGAGCCCTCGGACCCGTCATAGGTCTGGGCGTCTGACTTGCTTAGATGCTCCTGGGCAACATTCTTTATAGAATAATGAAACGAGCGTCTAAGTTTTCGACGGTGCTCGATGTGTTGTTTTCAGGGTCCCTTTGGCCAAGGAGTGGTCATGTCTTTTTCTGGTGGTGGTTCTGCTGGCGGAGCCGGTGGTTCGAATTCTGGCGTCGGTGCGAAAAAAACCGTCGGCGAACTTCTCGTTCTCGAGCGAAAAGTTTCTGCACTACAGTTGTCAGAAGCGCGTGATGATCAAAAGAAAAACGGAGGTCGACTAACATCGGCGCTCGTTCGACTTGGCCACATGAACGACAAACAATTGGCAGAGTTTCTTGGCAGTCAGTACAACGTGCCGTCTGTCGATTTGGAAAATTTCGAAATTGACGAAGTTGCGCTGGCTGCTGTGACTCGCGAGATTTGCGAAAAGCACTTGGTGATTCCGGTCTCACGTGCCGGAGATACGCTTGTCGTAGCCTTTTCAGATCCGTCGAATCTTTTCGTTCGCGACGATTTGCGTTTCATCACAAAGTGCAAAATCGAAGTCGTAGTTGCAGCTGAGAACGTCATTCAAAAGGCGATCGAGAAGTATTACCGGCGTACCGGCGGCGATATGGGCAAGATGATCGACGAGATGGAAAACTCGGACGAGGCGTTAAACTTTACGCAGTCGCTCGAAGCCCTTTCGCTCGATAAAGATAATGAATCTGGTCCGATCGTAAAGTTCGTTAACATCATGTTGGCCGAATCGATCAAACTCAAGGCTTCGGATATTCACATCGAACCTTATGAGAAACGTTTCCGAGTACGATTCCGAATCGACGGTTTACTTCACGAGAAAATTCAGCCGCCACCGGGCGTTGCGGCAGGTCTCGTCAGTCGTCTGAAAATTATGTCTCGTCTCGATATCGCTGAACGTCGCAAGCCGCAAGACGGTCGTTTGAAAGTGAAAACGGCGGCGGGCCAAGAAGTCGACTTCCGGGTCAGCGTTCTACCAACGCTCTTCGGAGAGAAGGTCGTTATGCGACTTCTCGACAAAGGAAACCTGAAGCTTGATATGACGAAGCTCGGCTTCGAGGAAGATGACTTGCTCGCATTCCGCGAGAAGATTAACGAGCCTCAGGGTTTGGTCCTGGTGACTGGTCCAACCGGCTCCGGCAAAACCGTTACTTTGTATTCTGCACTGCAATCGCTGAACGATCCGCAAATCAATATCTCGACTGCGGAAGATCCGGTCGAATTCAACCTCGATGGAATCAATCAGGTTCAGGTCAATGCCGACATCGGCTTTGATTTTGCCGATGCACTTCGTTCGTTCCTTCGTCAGGACCCTGACGTCATCTTGGTGGGTGAGATTCGGGATTTGATTACTGCGCAGGTCGCGTTCAAGGCGGCTTCGACAGGTCACTTGGTTTTATCAACACTGCATACGAACGATGCGCCGGGAACGGTTTCACGTTTGCTCGATATGGGCGTTGCTCCGTACGTCATCACATCCACTGTTACGCTCGTTCTGGCTCAGCGTCTTGCTGGAAAAGTATGCGAACGATGCAAAGAACCGCAAAAACTTGAAAGAGCCGTCTTGATAAAAGCCGGCGTGCCTGATGCCGAAGTCGATTCGTATGAAACAGTTCGCGGCAACGGTTGCGCGAACTGCAACGGTTCGGGCGTTAAGGGACGAGTGGCGATGTACGAAGTGATGTTGATGACCGACACTTTACGTGACGCAATTCTCAGCGGTGCAGGTCCTGTAGAAATCAAGAAGGCTGCACTTCGAGGTGGGATGCGTTCGCTTCGAAAAGCAGGGCTGATGAAATTAAAAAAAGGCGAAATTTCTTTCGAGCAGTTGGTTGCGATGACTGTTAGCGATGAACAAGCCACGAAGTAGTTTTTAATTGAGCGAACCACATCGGTTCGACGGAGACACTGAACGATGATTTCTCTTCTGCAACTCCTGAAGTTTGCGACCGATCAAGGTGCTTCAGATTTGCATTTGGTAGCGGCTTCGCAGCCGGCACTGCGTGTGAACGGACGAATCGTAAGGGTTAAGACGGAAGTTCTGACGAAGGAACTGACGCGTAAACTCTGCTATTCAGTATTGAGTGATAACCAAAAAGCTAAATTCGAAGAAGAGCGCGAGCTCGATTTCAGTTTCGAAGTGAAGAACATGGCGCGCTTTCGAGCGAACCTCTTTTTCCAGCGCGGCGCGGTCTCGGGTGTCTTTCGAAAGGTCCCGGTCACAATGCCTCGCTTTACTGATTTGGCAATGCCGGCTGCGATTGGCGATCTGACGTTACTTCCGTACGGCTTGGTTCTTGTCACCGGTCCAACTGGATCCGGTAAGTCGACCACGATCGCTGCGCTCATCGACAAAATCAATCAAGAGAGTTTCGGGCACATCGTGACGCTCGAAGATCCGATCGAATTCATTCACCCGCATAAAAATTGTATCGTGAATCAGCGCGAAGTCGGCATGGACAGCGCATCCTATCAAGACGCGATGAAGTATCTTCTGCGACAAGACCCTGATGTAGTTTTGCTAGGAGAAATGCGAGATTTAGAAACGATCGACGCGGCTCTAGTCACGGCCGAGACCGGTCATTTAGTCTTTGCGACGTTGCACACAAATTCGGCCATCGCGACAATCAACCG
>JAYSST010000116.1:0-4714 GCA_043720435.1 Bdellovibrionales bacterium | reverse complement strand
CAAGCGAATACCTCAAGCGATCCGAAATTTTAAAAACAGTCATCTTCGAACTATCGCGAGACGAGTCATTCACAAACCCAGAACGTGTCAAACCCGATTTACGTGGAGAACTTCTGCCACCAGCACTTCCACTGGGAATTTTGTTCGCGCGTCTTCGTCGTATTGAAAAAGATGGCACGCTCGGATCGTATGGTCCGGCGTCCCGTCTGACGACACTGTTGCCAGCACCGGTGACTAAAAAACCTAAAACAATTGTCGATCCTGATGTTTCCGAAGTTGAATTGAAATGGCAAGCCGGCACAGAAGTCGCCGGTTTCGAAGTTCGACTAAGCCCAACACGGGAATTTGCGATTGAGACATCAATCGTTATCCAATCCCGCCTACCTTCGAAGATGGTTCCCGTTGAAAACGGTAAAGATCTTTTTTGGACGGTCAGTGCCGTCAACGAGTTCGGCCACAAGGTATCGATGACGTCCGAAGTTCAAGAAGTACCTAGTTATAAACCAATAGAAAGAAAGTTTAAAGCACTCGTTGTTAGACAGCCGCGCGAACCAGCGATGATCGCTCCGCTTGTGCCTGTTCTAACGTTTCCACAAGAAGACGGTATCGTCGTCGGTGGAGCGACCGCAAAAAAATACGGTAAATTAAAATGGGATTTCGACGCTTCAACAGGCTTTGAAGTTCAGATCGCGACGGACGGCGATTTCGTCAATATCGTAGAAAAAGCAAAAATCGACCGCGCCGAATACACGCTTCAAGGTGACCTCCCGGAAGGAGCACTCTTTTGGCGAGTGCGAAAACTCAAAACGAAGTTATGGTCAGAATCAAGACGCTTCGAACTGGTCTACGAGTAAGCGAACCTTCGGTTCGACGAATAAAGGTACCTGCTACCTTTTTGCACTTTTTCGCCAAAAAGTGCAAAAAGGTAGCAGGTACCTAGCGTGCGGGTTTGAAGAGCATTTCGCAGCGACCACCGCGAGTCATCGAACTTTCAAACATTGATCTCGATGCATCGACTTGCTGATGAAGTCGTTTCATCCATTCTCCGGCGTTCGGAAGCGGCGCCGAGTACGCAACCCGCTGCGTTTCTTCAAAGGCGTTGACCGTGTTTAAAATCGATCCCGGAACCAGATCCGCCAAATTAAGTCCTATGGAAATCCCCGTGCTTGAATACCCGCGACCAGAATCCGCGACACCAGCTAAAATCGGCGGCGCTGGTGGATACCATGACTCGCCCTTGTAGGAACCGTAGCCTCGCCCGCGCGCATCCCCTGCTTCCACGATATCCGTGATCAGGCGGTACAGTTTGATTTCCATTTTTAATGACAACGACCAAGCCATGCCGCCACTCATCGATTCTTTTCGAATGCCCCGACGGAAAACGACTTCACGGGTTTCACGATTGTAGCCGATGCCTAAGACGAAAGGCAGAGTCTTCATGATGTTGATGCCGCCCATTCCGAACTGAATTTCAGCGCGAAATACGACTTGGACTCCGATTTCATTCGAACGTTTGTTTCGAGATTTCGAAATTTGATAAGCCCAGTAGGCTTGAATCGTCGATTCCCAAACAGCATCACCGAGAAAAGAAATAACCTTCATAAACCGCTGCTTGGAAGTCATTCGCGTTGAAACTGAAATCCCTTCGGCGCTCGCGACTTCTTTGATTGGTGCTGCTACCAGTGCATCGTCAAATGCTGCTCGTATCGGATCTAAATCGGCGATGTTATTGCGAAGCATCCAGCTTGGATCGGAGCTTACGGTAAACGCCTGATTAGCAGTGACGATCGCCGCAGCGTAATTTGTTTTGGAATAAAACAGACGGGCTGCTGCTTCAATAATGGTGCGCGTGTCTTCGACCGCTTGAGAAACGTCACTTGAAGAAAGTCCGTGCAGCGAAATTTGCTTCATCTGAAGGGGCAAAACCTCACCCGTTGGAAGAACCAACGTGAAAGTCGGATTGAAGTTTACAATCGAAGCTTGCACTTGAACTGCGGGAAGCACTAGGGGCGGATTCACCGTCCATGCACCGCTATTGAATCCTGGCACTGTTCCTGGTCCGTTTGCTTTGCCAAAGGCTACCGGCGCTACTACCAGCAACACGAGTGCAAGGAGCGACAAGAACGTTAGGAGCACTCTTCCGGGCACCTTAAAACTTTCGATAGTTTGGGTTCGAGACATGCGTTCTCCGAGAAGGGTCCATGAAGGCACTCCCCTATCATCAAGTCCCGAGCCAGGTTCCTGATGATTCAGCTGGTTAGGACAGCTCTCAATCGCAATTTTCCGACAATGCTAGGCTTAGAAGTGACGATTACTGCTACCTACGCGCCGCGCGCGGGTCTGAAGATCATTTCGCAACGACCACCACGGACGAACGAGCTTTCAAAGACCGCGGCTGATTCGTTGATCTGCTCGTGAAAACGCCTCATCCACTCGGATGGTCGTGGCAGCGGCGCCGAGTAGGCTACACGCTGCGTTTCAACAAACGAATTAACCGTATTCATCAAGTAGGCGCCCGGGATAATGTCCGCAAAATTAACGCCAAACGAGAATCCTTCGCTTTGAAAACCACGACCAGATTCGGCAACACCGGACAAGAACGGCGGCGCTGGCGGATACCATGATTGACCTTTGTACGAGCCATAGCCCGGACGTGGATCTCCACTATCAATGACTTCGGCCATGAGACGGTATCGTTTCACTTCCATTTTCAAAGAAAGCGACCACGCGGTTCCGCCGGTCATAGTCTCTTTTCGTATTCCACGGCGAAACACGACTGTGCGAGTTTCGCGATTAAACCCGATACTCAAAACAATCGGCAACGTTTTCATGACGCTAAATTTGCCCATGCCGAACTGAATTTCTCCGCGCAAGACGATCTGCAGCCCAAACTCTTTAGCCCTTCGATTGAGCGATTTAGAAATTTGGTGCATCCAATAAGCTTGAATCGTCGATTCCCAAACCGAATCCGCGAGAAAATTAATCACCGCAGTGAACCGCTGTTTTGCATTTAATTTTACCGGCGCCGTGCCGTGCTCTGCTTCCAAAATTTCTTTGATGGGAGCTTCTAAAGCTTTGTCATCCCAGGCCGCGCGAATCGGGTCGAAATTAACAAGCTGCTTGCGAACCATCCAGTTAGTATCTGGAGTTACCGCATAGGCGTGGTCACGAGTGACGACCGCAGATGCGAAGTTCGATCCGTTATAAACCAAACGCGCCGTTGCTTCGATGATCGTGCGAGTGTCTTCAATTGCGTCGGCTACTTCTTCTTTCGAAAAACCACGTAGTGAAACGGGCTTAATCTTGAGCGGCAGAACCTCGCCGCTTGGCAAAACCATGGTGTAAGTCGGATTGTAGTTTACTACTGCTGCCTGGACCGAAATTTGCGGTAGTGTGATCCTCTGCGTGACAGACCAAATTGGACCCGAATTCGGAATTGGTGAGTCGTTGTCTGCGACCCGAGCTGATGCGACAGACGCGCCAAGAAGTGCCAAGAGTGCCACCAAAAATCTTGCTGGCATTTTTGCTTGTACCTTAATGTTTTCCAAACCTTGGGCGCGTATCATTCATTCTCCGAGCGAGTCAGCTGGCTTCTCATATCATCAAGTGCTGAGCCAGCTTCCTGATGATTCAGCCGCTCCCAATGCCAGGCGCAAGACCTTCTTTTCAAAGGCGTGGCTCATAAAGCGCCGTTTCACGGCACATGGCTTAGAATATAGGCGGCGAAGCAGGAGGTTTTTACTTACCGCTTCTTGGTAGGTGGCGCCGACTAGTGGTTAAATCGAAGCGGTGGTGAATCCGTGGAACTAAACGACATTTTACTTCTAATAGTAGGCGGTTTTCTTGGCGGGCTTATCGATTCGGTTGTCGGCGGCGGCGGCTTAATTACGGTACCGGTTTTTCTGTTAATTCTAGGACCGAACGCGAGCGCCATAGGTACAAATAAAGTTGCAGCTGTCGCCGCTCAAGTAACTGCGCTCTTAGTTTATTTCCGAAATAGTCAGGTCGATCTTTCGCGCGCATGGAGCATTCTAGGCGTCACGTGTGCAGGGGCCGTGATGGGCGCGTTGTGCGCACCCTACCTTCCAGTAGAATTCTTTAAGTGGTTCCTCGTGATCGTTGCACCGGTCGTCTTAATTCTCGTGTTCACGCGCAAGCTTTGGACGAAACCCGTCGGACACACGAAACATCCGCGTCTCGCACTTGTCGGAACTTACCTTGCCGGATTTTATGATGGAATCGCTGGTCCTGGCGGCGGCACGATGATGTTTTTAATGCTGTTTTTGCTAGGAGGAATGCCCGCGACCATCGCGATGGGCACCGGCAAACTCGCAAATTTTGGAAGCGCCTCATTTAGCCTTGCCACATATGCAGCCCAGGGGAACGTCCATTGGGCGATGGGTTTTGTTATGGCGGTGCCGATCGGTCTTGGCGCGTGGATCGGTTCGACCTACAGCTCTCGACGGTCGCAAGAAGACGAAGCGCGGAAACTCGCTCGTACGGCACTCGTCATCGTTTCAGGATTGCTCATCGCCCGATGGTTGATGCTGGCGTCATGATTCAAGTCTGATGGTTTTTTAGCGAATGCTTACTGTTGGGCGGGTTCCATCGGCGCTTGCAATTGCTGCATTTCGTGCGGCACATCTGCTGGGCCCTCGGGACCAGCCCCCTTTGTGATCGGAACGCTGGCGAAACTTGCTGGATCAATTCCGAT
>JAYSST010000115.1:0-1951 GCA_043720435.1 Bdellovibrionales bacterium | reverse complement strand
ACACTGATTTCGCCAACGTATCGCGCGGTTCATTCGCGGAATCAGATTTCGCGAGCTCTACAAGACGCACGAACCAGATCGGACCGTCTTTTGATACGAGCGAAAATACATCGTTCGCGCCATTCTTTGCATCCAGCCAAGTTTGCAGCTGATCTTCCTGCCACTTCGGAAACGCTCCGAACTGTTTTTTAATTGCGAGCATCGCCCGTTTTGATTGGGGTTCCGAGATAACAACGACGGTTCCGCGCGCACCGCTCTTTACATCGCGCGCAGTCGCCGTTTTCACAGTCGATGCGATCCAACCCTTTAACGAAAAGCCGAAAAGCGAATTTGCTCCATCGGACTGCGCATTTTTTGATGAGGTTCTAGGAGGTACTTTTGAAAGGGTCTTCTTGCGTTTTGCCATAGCGATAAGATGCGACCAAAACGGTTTTTTGCCAAAGGCTCGCTACCGCAAGCTGGCAAGCCGCGTCACTGTATGATACCTATCCAGGCCTTCAGGTAACGTCCTTGAGGGAATTCCGAACGGAAGGGATGATCTTCGCCGTGCCCACCATGGGTGAGCCATCGAATTTCGCGACCCGAAGCTCGTTTCGCATCTGCGAGAACCTCGGTGAACTCTTCGTCAGTCATAAGGCCCGAGCATGAACAGCTGACGAAGACTCCGCCGGGAGCTACGCGCTTCATCGCTTCGCGATTGAGCTTCACATAGGCCGCTCGGCCGGTTGGCATATCCTTTTTCTTTTTGATAAATGCCGGTGGATCGCAGATGACGACATCAAATGAACCGACCGGCAAATTCGAGATTCCGTTAAGTATGTCCATTTTTTCTGGCCGCGCAATGCCCCCAGCGCGAGTCGTATTTCGCGCCGCGAACTCGAGCGCGACGGCCGAGGCGTCAGCCATCGTAATGCGAGTCTTTGCCAGGCCCGCCGCCGCCCGAGCGATCTGCACAGACCACTGCCCGACATAGCTAAAGAGATCGAGCACTCTGAGCTCTCGGTTCGCACGTCCCGCTTTTTCTGCTGCACGCCGAATTAGAGGCCACGCCTGGCGAACATTCAACCGTTGATCGAGAAAAAAACCTGTCTTTTGTCCCTCGATAAAGTTGACGTCATAGAGTGCCGCACCCTCACCGATAGCGGACTCGCCACCTTGGACAGCAATGGTCGCTTGTTTTGCATCGATCGACCCCCACTCGCCAAACATTTCGCGCGGCTTTTTTGTAAGGCCTTCGATGGCACGCGACGAAGAATCTTGCGCGAGCACAGTGAGACTTACTAACTTTGATCCCGAGCCGCTGAACGCCATAGTTCGCATCGGGAAAGCCAAAAGCGCATCTTTCAGGGCCGGCAAGATCTGATCGCCACCGGCTGTTGAACTCTGAATGACAAAAACTTGCGCAAGTTCCTTCGCTGAGCCGACGACAGGTTCGACAACGAGGTACCGATCGACGATAATTCCTGGCACTCCATCTGCTTCGCCGAAAAGCAGGCGATGACTGAAACGATCGACACCAGAAGCTTGGCGCAGCGAGGCTGCCGCATCGAGTTTTTCCGTCATGAGGGCAACGAGGGACTTCACCGGATCGCGACTTAAAGTGCGAAAAGAAATCAAGGTCGAAGGGTTACCGTAGCCGAGGGCCAGGAAACCATTTCTCGAATCTCGAAGTTCGACCAGAGCTCCGGCTGGTAATCCTTTCGGACTTTGATCTAGGTCGTTAGAAAAAACCCAAGGGTGTCCTTTGGCGAATTTTTTTTCCAAACCTGCGCGGAGGCGCCAAACTGCTGGAAGTAACGGGTCTATTTCAGTTTTCGAGATTTGATCTAACGTCGGTGGCATGCGCCCGTTTTGTTCCAACCCAAAGAACCGGTCAAGCCTCTAGGTGACGTGGTCCCTTTTACAGGTACAATAATTCAATGAACGCTCGCAGCCTCGCGCTTCTCACGTC
>JAYSST010000114.1:0-4718 GCA_043720435.1 Bdellovibrionales bacterium | reverse complement strand
GTGTGGAACGCTGGATTTTTAACGTCCTCCTGGCAAAAATCGCTTTTATTGCAATCGCTTTGCCCGTGCTCCGAAATCACATGCAATACATATGGGGAATGCATCTGCTGTTTATAATTTTGTCGCTTGCGTTGGTAATCAACTCGCTACGTTACCCGCAGCTGTTCAAAACAAATAAATTTTATTATCTGCAAAGCATTTGGTTGTACGCCCTGATGCCGTTGATGCCTGGTGCCTTAGTATTGCAAATGGGGCTTCACGGTGTTGAGTATGTCATGTTGGGCGACGTCGTACTTCGGCGCTCGAAAATGCGCCTGACAAAGCGCTGGCTATATTTGGCCGTTTTCATTTTGGTGTTTTTCTCGATAATGAAAGGTTTTGATGCGAAGCTTTTTTCAGGAAATAATGGGGCGCTGAACCGTCGTTATACCTCAGCGTTGGTTATACTCTTCGTATTTCTTGAGTATCTTCACTATTACGTCGACAGCCTCATGTTCAGATTTAAAGATCCCGTCGTGCGTGAAAACATAGCCCCGCTCTTTGGATCTGGCGAGACCGCCTAAGGCGATTCGCAATAAAAAAAACCCGCCGTTTCAGGCAGGTTTTAAAAAGCTGGTACCATCTAAAAACCAACTTCGAAAAGTTGGTGCGCGAGAAAAGACTTGAACTTTCATGAGCTTTCGCCCGCCAGCACCTCAAGCTGGTGCGTCTACCAATTTCGCCACTCGCGCTCATTCGGTATTGCCGTTTGAACTGGTGAAAATAGTGGTCGTGGGCTTCATCTGTCAACGGAACGCTGGCCCGGACACTCAAAACCAGCTTCCAAACCTTCAAAATAGCCTTTTTAAACACCAGTTTTTGAAAAACCGCTCAGAAAATAGCAGGTTTGTGCCCCGAACTCGGGTCTCCACTAACCGAATTTACGAGTCTCGGTGTCATACCCACAGAAGCTCGCAAGGATGCGAGTGGAAGAGAAAAGGCGGCCCAGATGTTTGGGGTGCTAAGAGCGACAAGACGGTTGCGTGATAGTTCGAAGGAGTTGGCGGGATTGCTGACACTTCTGAGGGTGGAAACGGACGCTTGGTCACGAAAAGTCATTCTGACTGAAGCCGCGATCAAGCTTTCGGAGTTGGAAAGAGAGCTCGGCGAGTTCTCTAAGCGGGGAGGAGCTTCGTGAGTGAAGTGACCTTATTGTTCTGTGTCAGTGCGCTGTATCTTTTGTTTGGGGTGTGGGTGATCAGCCGAACAGGCCGATCGAGAATGGGAGCCCCAGTAAAAATACGACGCGATCGGGCCCGATTCGAGAACGGGCCGCGAGATAAATTTTAGTGTGAGTGTGTGTGTTCTCCTTGGTGTGTGTTTGGTGTGTGGTGTGGGCGCCGCGGTTCTAAAAGACCGCGGCGTTTTTTTTTGAATTTCTCCCGCTCGACTGCGGTTCCCGTGATATGAACCAGGCCGGTGAAACTATCAGATCTCGATTTCAAATATCCTGAAGACCTGGTCGCGACGACCCGAGCGACGCCGTCCGGCACGTCGTCGTTTGCGAGCCGCACGATGTTGGTCGACAGATCCGGCGGAGAAACAGCGGGACAGCATGCGCCACGGGAAATTTCCAGAGATGAGCTGCTCGACCTTTTTCGTCCTGGTGACTTGTGGGTCGTGAATGAAACGCGCGTGCTGAAGCGGCGGATTTTCACTAATGAAGGACTCGAAATTTTGTTCATCCGTCCCTTGAACGCCGAACGGACCGAGTGGGAAGTCTTGTGCCCCTCGAGCCGTTGGAAACAAGGCAGGCTGCAAACTACGGGCATCGTAAAATTCGAACTCATCGAACGCGGGCGTACGCAAAAGGTTCGCGCTTCGCGAGTGCTCGACGATTTATTTTTCGAAACGCTCGGCGAGTTGCCGCTTCCACCGTACATTCAAAAGGCACGAGGCGAGCGGCACGCACGTTTCGAAGACGATGCTGCGTACCAGTCGATTTGGGCTAAGAATGGCGGAAGCTTAGCTGCACCAACCGCAAGCTTTCATTTTGACGGGAAATTTTTGAAAGACCTGGCGGCGCGCGGAGTCCAAACGGTATCGGTCACGCTGCATGTGGGCTTGGGTACTTTTTTGCCGGTCACCGTAGAAAATCTCGAAGATCACGTCATGCACGCCGAAAGCGTCGAAGTGCCAAAGGCGACCTATGAGAAGATCGCGCAGACTAAGCAAGCAGGCGGTCGCATCGTCGCGGTGGGCACGACCGTCACACGAACACTTGAAGCAATGGCGCTAGGACATTTTAAAGAACAGCTTGATGGATCATTAGCAGGAGAAACCTCGCTTCTAATCAAGCCCGGTCACGAATGGAAAATCGTCGATGTGTTAATGACGAATTTTCATCAACCGAAGTCGACGCTTTTCGCGCTCGTCGCGGCGTTCGCTTCGCTTGCAACAACACGCGCCGCATACGAGTGGGCAATCGAGAAGAGATTTCGATTATTCAGCTATGGCGATCTGAGTGTTTGGCTTTAGCGAAGAAAACTTATCATTGAGTCACTCATGCAGTTGCAGAAGACCCTCAGTCGTCAACACCCCGCGACACCGGTGTCGAAGTGCGAGAAGTGCCCCGATCAGACGGTGCGTTCTACAACGAAGCGACGCAACCGAGTTTGTATTCGGAATTTTGAATCGAAGCGGATTTGAATTCGCCGGTAAAAGTTTGAAATACGTTAACGCTATTTGAAACGGTCGACACTTGATTCAAGATTACGCCGTTGAACGTGATTATTCCAGCAACGGAACTTAGCGAAGCATAGCTAATCTGCGGCGCAAGTTTGTCCAATTTTATCGTAAGCGGGCTGCCATCGAAAATCTGGCTCTTTGTTTCAAGAGGCGTCCCGTAATTGTCAGAAAGCGTGCAAGTGATAACAGCTGAATTGGCATTAGCAAGGCTAGAAATCAGAGTTGCGGCAGCGAAAAGAATTTTCATGAGTGATCTCCATGTCGTTTGTTGAGTCTGTTTTTTTTAAAGATAGTAGTGAAAGAGCAGGTAAGCTTCGTCGCTCCAATCATTTTGCCTGACGGCTTTGTTCCAGATTCCTAGGATTTCAAAATGGGGGCGGGGAAAGAAATTAATTCCGAAGCCATATTTGTTGATATCGGTCGAATTGATTCCGATGTCACCGCGTTCGTGTTGATACTGCACGAGCGGAAGGACGCCTTGAACCGGTTCATATTGAAGACGCAGGTAAGCGTATTGCGATTGCAACAGGCCATCGCCGGCAGATTTTTTGTCAATGCGTTCTTGTCGATCAAGTTCACAGGTCAAGAACCACTGTTCGTTGATGTTTACGATCCCATGCAGAGCCACCATAAACCGTGTGAATTTTGTGCCGAGCGCGATGTTTTCGGATCCGCCGTCACCTTGCCAGAAGCTTGCTCCTAAGCGCGAACGTTCGTTCACGACACGTTCGTAACGAAACACCGCTGCTCGCTCGCGACTCGCATCCGCAGTCGCCGTCACTGTTTGCATGTACGATGCGAAGAACTGATCTTTTTCGCCTAGCCACGAGAGCTCGACGTTGTCGCGCTCGACTTCGGGCCCGATGCCAAGTGGCCGACGAATCGAAAGGGTGTGGTCCGCCAGATTGAGTCCAAACGCAGTCGAAAATCTTCCGATGCGCGCATTCGCACTTTCGCCGAATCGGGCGAGGCCGAAAAATCGGGAGCTGACGAATGAGAAATTTCCCTTTCCCATCGGATCTTCGATTTTTCCCACAGACATTACGACAGCAAAAGGGCCTGCGTCGTACGCCGCTTCAACTTCGGCCTGCATCAGGAAATAACGGCCGCTTCGGACGTTTCGATTGTCTCGGTGAGTTTGCACCGTTCGCACGTTTCCGCCGACGCGAAATTTCGAACCCTCTAGGTCTTCCATGTACTTCTTTGGCAAAAAGCCATGAAGAACCTCGGCCTCGCGCGGATTTCCCCAGGTGCTCAGCATATCCAGCGATAGGTTTCTTCCATAGGGCGTTAAAACACCGCCGCCGTTAGGCGATACGTGGCATGCGATGCAGCTCGCATAACCGTGGCGGGTGAGCTCGGGGAACGCTTCAGCGTTGAGCGTCGTGAAGCCGATGAAAGTGAAAAGTCCCAAAACCGAAATCAGCCGCATCGGTAAACCTACTACTTCAGAAGAGAATCAATGGTGACAGTCACTTCATCGGCAATCGTTACGCCCGCGTAAGATGGAATCGCGATTCCGAAGTCGCTGAGTTTAATCTTGAAATTTCCATTGGCGGTGCGTTTGGCGCCGCCCGAGAGTTCAGCATTCATCGTTACAGGACGAGTCTGTCCGTGAAGTGTGAGTTCCGCCGGAATCGTAGCCTGTACTTTGTCGCCGGGCGCATCGACGTCCTTGAATTTAAGCGTCGCCTTTGGAAATTTTTCGACTTCGAGATACTTATCCTTCATGTGTCCCGTGCGCGTCTCATTTTTTGTATCGAGCGTCGCAAGATCGAACGAAAATTCTCCACTCGCTTTGCCATTTTCGATCGTCATTGTTCCAGTGGGCGCGTTGCCTTCGCCGTTCACTTTCAGAAAGGACGGTTTGCCAACGGCGAGAAACTGCACCTTGCCCGATTCGACCGACATCGTTTTTACTGGAACGGCCACTGGCGCGGGTGTCGCATTCGCCGTTGCTGTTAGGAGCAATACGAGCGCCGTCAGGAAAA
>JAYSST010000113.1:0-1954 GCA_043720435.1 Bdellovibrionales bacterium | reverse complement strand
ATTTCTGCTCTTAATCCGAACGTGGATGTTCTTACCAAGGGGAGCTATGAGTACACGCACGCGCTTGGTCATGCTGCGAGAAGCGCCGGGTTCGACGGGATACTTTACGAATCTGCCCGAAAGGCACGAAGAACCAACTTAGTTATATTCCAGTGATGTATTGTCTAAGTCGCTGCGAAAGAATTTTGGAGAAAACAAAATGAATCAACCTAACAAAAATCAAAAGCTTGCGATCGATGAGGCAGACTTTCAACGCGTCGTCGAAATTCATAGCGAGATGGAAGCGATTCTGTTAAATGATCGCATCAGACCGGAAAGCACGGGCAAAAGTTTCGTTTTAAAAAGCGAAGAACTTGACTTACTTTTAAAAAAATCGTTGGCGCGTGGAGTTCACCCGGTTGCGGGCATCATCTGTAGAATGCTGCAGGAGCCCCCAGTCTCTGAACAGACAATCGAATTTCTGGGATGGCTGCATAGTCGGCTCCCGATGGGTTCGTCTTATCCGATTTCAAGCGTCGATTTGCGAACTCTAAATGCTACCTTGCATGCGTTTTCGTTTTCATTCGCGGATGGAATTAACGTATCGCATTGGCCAGCGGCCGCAGAACTCGGCCGCAAAATGGTTTTGGCTGCTGCAGAAGCAGGCGATGACGGTGATCCAAAGTATTTGAAGGCGAAAGATGACTTTCAGAAAGTATTCGGACCCGAACTTGATCGGTTCGCGGAAGATCCTGAGCTTGGCAAACAAATACGGGCCGCGCGCAATCAGTAGTATATCCTCACTTCCCGGCGAACATGCGCGAGGGGCGGACAGGAATGATTAAGCGGCGGATTGAGCATCGTTTCCGAGGTCCGCTTTCGCAAGGACGCGAGTCGCTTGATTCGCGACGCTTTCATTGAGGTGCTTTATCAACGGTGCGGATCGCTCGATCAATCGGTGAAGATCGACGCGAGTTGAATAGTAGACGGGGTCTCGTGCGCGCAGGATGCGGACGATTTCTCCTAGCGCGTAAAGGCCGGAAGCCCGTCTTGCGTCTTCAATGTTGCGAGCAAAGATCATCGAGTCAATTTTCTCCACAACTTCCTTCGTCAATTCGCGTGTGCCTTCATGAATCAATGCGTTTGCCGCGACTCGATTGTTGGCGTTGGCGAAAAGATTTTTGAGTGGTCGCACTTTAGGTTCAATTCGGTAGCACGTGAGGACGTTGATCGTGTTCGCAACCGTTCGTGTGTCGTTCGAGTCGAGAAGCGCTTCGAGCTCGACTTGCGCTTTGTCGGACAGTGCTGACTTCGGTACGAGCGCTGGGAAAATCATCAGGATTGCAGAAACCAAGCGGTGCCACTCGGGATGTTGCGAAGCGAGTGAGCGTGCCATCGCAACCCAGTCGTTCAGTGTTTCAGCGAGCGGGTGATGTGCTTTATATACTTTTACAGATCGCAGAGCGTGGACGAGCGAAAGATGGTGATTGAGACTCCATCCATCGCGAACTGACGCCGCTGATGCAATAACCGTTTCGAGACTGAAGTCGCTGCGATGTTGCGCAACGAAGTCGAAGCTACTGGACGATTGTGTTTTCTGAGTCGTCGCAGACGTCACGTTTGCAATGTGGGTTGAAAGTGGAGTCGAGCTTGTCCAGCGTACGATCGCCGTGTCTTCGCTGTAACCTTTGAGGCTGAAGACGCCAACTTTTTCTGTGACGAGATCTTCGCGAAGGAGAGCCGTGTGTCGCGAAGCGAAGTACAGATGGTTGTCCTGTTTGTCGGTGACAGTCGAAAGAATTCGCACGGTTTCAATGAGAACGCCGCCCGAGAGGGAAAAGCCATCGACCTGCGGACCGAAGCGGAGTGTGCCGTGCGCAAGCGCCGACTTCACCGTGAAGCGGTGTCCTTCAAGTTTGGTTCTAAGGTTGATGTCGGCGGCGAGCGAATGGATGTCGCGAATCGCATCGATCGA
>JAYSST010000112.1:0-4731 GCA_043720435.1 Bdellovibrionales bacterium | reverse complement strand
CAGCGGCGACTAAGACTGGATAAGTGTAGAGCAAAATGACCGTCATCGAGGCCGAAATTCGTTCGAGCGCCAAGAAATAGAAACTCGAGAATACTGCGTAACCGACGACGCCAAGTGAAAGCGAGATCAAAATCACGCGCGGTCTCGGCCACAAAGCAGAAAAACTTTTTGTTCGATACACGACAAGCAGAGCCATCAAAACGGCAGCGACGAGATAGCGAAAAGCGAGAAATTCGAAAGGCGCGATGCCTTTCGCGAGCGCACTCTTGCCGAAAACGCCTAGGAAACCGAAGAAAAATCCACTGAGAAGTACTTCGAGAATTCCGACCGAGCGTTTGGACATCGCTGACTTTACAGCTGAGGTCATTTTAAAATCGCGAGTTCATGTCGTTTTACCCGAGCCGTCTTTGCGCGAATAGTTTTAGACCGCTGTGTTTTGTTTCGAACGACTCTCGAACGAATTCCGACGTTCGACAATTTAGAAAAAGCAAATTCCTTAGCGGTCATGTGCTCGGTGTTGTAATTCAAATTATCAAGATTGTAGTTCAGTTGATCAGTGGCCGCAGTCGTCAGACCCGTTGACCTTGCAGTCGGTGCATATCTTTCAGTAATCGTTCGGCCACCAGGCCCAGCCACTTCTTGGGCGATCCGTTTGACCGCAACTTTGCCGAGAACGCCAGACTTCGGTGCCTTGTAGCCGGGTTTCAATGGTTTTGCGCGACTCGCTTTTGCTCGAAAGACATCTGGAATTTGAACTTGCTGATAGTCGTTCGTGCCGCCAGCCTTCGCAATCTGGGGAGTCCCGTTTGCGAATGGCCACCATGGCTGGAGCCTTGCAAATCGATAGAAAATCCACAAGACAAACGCATACGGCGCGGTTGAACTGCCGGAGAACGGTGAGGTGCCGAACATGATCATCCGCGCAAACGTCAGCGCGAGCGTTGCAACAATAATAAACTTCACGAACGCTATAGGTTTCTCGTTATTAACAGCCATAGTTCATGAACCCATCTCTTTCGGTTTGTCTCAAGCTGAGATAGGTCCGGCTGGACCTTCGACCGCTCGCGTATACTAGCGAAAATGCCGATAAAAACCTCGATGAAAAGCGCACCGAAGACGAGCTACCTCAGCACTCCAACTAATCATATTCTGCAAAGCTTTGTCAGCCGCGCTTCACAGATTGTTTTCGGAAAAGAACGCGAAATTCAACTTGCACTGACTTGTCTCCTCGCACGCGGACACCTGCTGGTCGAAGACGTGCCAGGCGTCGGAAAAACAACACTCGTCAAAACACTTGCGCAGCTTTTGAATCTACCTTTGACGCGTGTTCAATTCACGAACGACCTACTGCCGGGCGATTTGCTTGGTGGTCGCATGTTCGATCAAAAGTCAGGCACGTTTACAGTCATCAAGGGCCCACTGTTTTCGCCGTTCGTTCTTGCGGACGAGCTCAACCGAGCCACTCCGAAGACACAGTCGGCTTGTTTGCAAGCGATGGAAGAACGGCAAATTTCGATCGACGGAGAAACCTACACATTACCTGAACCGTTTTTTGTGATTGCGACACAAAACCCGCGGCAGCAAGTCGGCACTTATCCACTGCCAGAATCTCAGCTCGATCGTTTCTTGATGCGCATCGGACTCGGCTATCCCGATCGTCAATCGGAACATCGACTGCTAAAAGAGGGGATTTCTGCGGGTGGCCCGGCTGACAAAATCAGCAGCCTCGAACCGGTTTTTGATTTGGCGTCGCTGCAACATCATCAAAGTGCAGTGGACTCCGTTCACCTTTCAGACGCGCTCGTAGATTACATTCAGGCGATAGCGGCGAAAACTCGCGAAAGTGGAATCTCTGGCGAAGGACTTTCTCCGCGTGGTGCATTGGCGCTCGCACGCGCCGCACGCGCTTGGGCCTACCTGCAAGGTAGATCAATGACCCTACCTGAAGATGTACAAGCCGTTGCTGTTTCGGTTTTGTCACATCGACTGAATCCACCGGAAGATCCGACAGGCGAAACCGGTCGACGAAAGGCCGAAGATGTCTTGGCTCAAGTCAAGGCGATCTAAAAACACAAAGGTCGCTCCACGCCTACGCGACTCGTGGGCACGTTTCGGTCGCGTCTATATCCTTCCAACTAAATTCGGATTCGCTTTTCTCGGCGGGGCCATCTTTATTCTTTTGATCGGCTCGGCCTACGAAAACAATCTCGTGAATCTTTTAGGATTTTTCATGCTCGCGATTCTCTTCACGGCCATGATCGCGACTCACAACAACATCAAAGGCATCGAGATCTCGCGTGTCGAAACCGTATTTGGCTTTGCCGGGGAACACTTTCCGGTTTCGATGGTCGTTCACAACTCGACGAAAACTGCGAAAGCAAATTGCGATTTCACGATTCGCGGCTACAAAAAAATAGCGCAGTACGACGCTCGTTCGGTCATTCCGCCACGAGGGGAAACCCGATTGCTCGCGAGCTTCGAATCGCCGGCACGCGGGGTGCACGCGCTTTCGCGTTTCGTCCTCTCAACGACAGCTCCGTTTGGACTTTTTTATGCTTGGCAAATTCGCCCGAGCGAAGCACAGGCTTGCGTTTATCCGCGTCGTTTGGGCGGACGCAACTGGAGCGAAAACACTGGCAGCGAAAACGGCAACCTTATGCGTGCGACTGGCGCGGAAGACTACAAGGAACACCGATCCTATCAAATGGGCGACAACTTAAGACGCATCGACTGGATGGCGTATGCACGCGGTCGTCAGCTGATGACAAAAGAATTCGACGAACCAGCAGGGACCGGTCTTTACTTTGATTTCCAGAAATTGAAAGACGTTGAAATCGAAACCCGTCTCGAACAGCTGGCTAAGTGGATCGATCTTGCTATCCAGCGCGGACAACCATTCACTCTCTCGCTTCCATTAAAAAAGCTTGGACCAGATCAAGGGCTCGCGTTTGCACATCGAGCGTGGTCTGAACTCGCGAAATTTTCAGCGAACAAGGAAGATCGCTGATGGCGCTTCAGGCTCGCTCCGACATGGAGCTTTGGGATCGGCCCTTTCAATCGATGTTGATCGCTGTTCTCGGGGTGAATGTACTCGGACACGCGTTCAACGTTCCGTGGTGGGTTCTCGTCGCCAGCGCAACCGCCCTTGCATGGAAAATCGGACATCTCTACTTCAGCTGGCGCCTGCCTCCGAGACGTTTGATATACCTCGTCGGTGCGGCAATGGGCGCGACCATAATCTGGGAATACAAAACAATGTTCGGGCACGAAGCAGCAACTCCGATTCTGGTATTTCTCGCGTCACTTAAGTTGCTCGAAACAAATCGTGACCGGGACGCAAAGTTTATTATCGTCACAAGCTATTTTTTGTTGATGGCTCACCTGCTGCACTCGCAGTCGCTGGGCTCGACGTTTTTTATGGCATTCGACGTCGCCATCATCACTATCCTGATGTTTCAACTTCATCGCGCCGATCGGCGAATCACTGGGCAATCGATTCGTCCCGTTGTTCGACTGTTAATTGTCACCATCCCGATTTGGCTTTGCCTCTTCGTTGTCTTTCCGCGATTCACGTTGAAAATGCTGCGTACCAAAGCTCCGGCTCAAGCAACTGGTTTTAGCGAAGGACTCGATCCCGGAAGTGTTTCGAGTCTGGCGCAGTCCAATGAAGTCGCATTCCGAGTTCGCTTCAAAGATGGCGATCGACGAAATCCAGAAACTCTCTACTGGCGTGGCGCGACTCTCTATGACGGCGACGGCCTGAAGTGGAAGCCAAGAATAGAAGCGCAAACGCAGAACCGTGCGCGCGACTTGAAATCCATAGAAGCTCCGCCAGATCGGCAAGGGCTTTCGTATGAAGTGATCACTGATTCCGGTACCGGCTTGGCGGTATTCACGTTGCCGCGTGTAACCAAATTTGTGCCCGGCGACGGAATGGAATTCTTAAGACCCTACCTAACGATTGACGGAATTGTTCGCTTGACGTCGCGTAGGCGCGAGCACATCTCATACAGCGCCTCTGCGATTCCTGAAGCACAAGGCGAGATCGAAACACTTCCAGTAGACTTGTATCGTCGGACTCTCGTAGGTCCACTAGAACCGTCGGACAAATATCTAGCGCTCGTGGGCGAACTCAATGAAGGAACAACGAACGTACATCAGGCGATGGTCAACATTGATCATTGGCTCATGGACAATGATTTCCGTTACACACTTTCGCCAGGCGGCGATCCACAGCTTTCGACCTTAGATCATTTTCTTTTTAGCACGAGGAAAGGCTTTTGCGAGCATTACGCCGCAGCCAGCGCGTCGCTTTTGCGAAGCATGGGCTACAACGCGCGCGTCGTCGTCGGATATCAAGGTGGGAAGTGGAATGCAGTCTCGAGCGCCTTCATCGTAAGAAGTCGCGACGCCCACGCCTGGGTTGAAGTATGGAACCAACAAAAAGCCGCGGGCATCGGGCGATGGGTCACGTACGATCCAACAGCATCCATCGCGCCACTTCGCCTACGCCTTGGCGGAGACTTTTTAGACTTACCAGAAGAGCAACAACAAAGCCGAGATGACTCGGCAAACGAACGAGTCCTCGCCGGCTTGAGTGAAAACCTACTGTTGCGTGCCATCGATCGTACCGTGATGGTTTGGGATTACGCACAAATGTCGTGGACACAGTTTCTTTTGGGTTACGATCAAAGCGGACAGCGAAGTATGTTGAATCAAGTCTTGAGTTGG
>JAYSST010000111.1:0-4738 GCA_043720435.1 Bdellovibrionales bacterium | reverse complement strand
CTGGGCCCGTTCCACCCGCGTTCTCGCGCCAGGTTGCGATGTCGAACGCGTAAAGTGCGCCAGTTTTTACCTGCGAACCAAACACTGTCGCATCTTTTCTTACTGTGAAAAGCATCATGCCTTGGGAAAGCCCAAGCAACTCGCTCTCGAGCGGCATCGGGAGCTGTCTCCATGCTCCGCCGGTGATTCCGATGTAAAATTCGTTCTGAAAAAAAGATGTCGAGCGCGAAATAAAATCGATGGTCTGTTCGGTTCCGCCCGAAAACGAGCGATAGGTTCCGGCTGAGACCGACACATCACTGATCTGCCCTTTAAACAACACCGGCGCTAGTGTCAGATCCTCGCCCCGACGCCACAGGCGCACTGTGACCGGATAGCCCGAGGTTGAAACCGTTCCGGCTCCGTGCGGAGCCGATACCCACAACGAATTATCGTCGCGCCAAGAGAGGCTCATCTTTGCTTCGGGAAAAGAAATTCCGTCTTTCACAAAAGATTTCGCTGCCAGATCATATTCACGAGCAACAACCGCATCGCCGCCACCTCTCGAGAGAAGAATCAAGCAGTCGTCTTCATTGGCCGGAGCACAGACAAGTCCTTTGTAGACCCAAGATTCCTTCTCAGCGAGCGCGATGGCATCGACGTCGATCAAAGTCTGCCAGTTATCAAGCTTTCTGCGGTAGTCCCCAAGCGACTGGCTTCGATAGATTCCTTTTGGGTTTTTCTCATCTTGCCAGAAATTATAGACGACGGCCGTACTGCCTGCGCCGCGAATGGAGATCGAAGGAATGCGGTCTTTAGCTTGGATAATTTTGAGGATGTCCGACTTTAATTCACGGAAAGTCGCATCTGTTCCGAGGCGCGTTTCAGATTCGCGATTTCGTTCTTCAACCCACTCGAGAGAGGATTTGCCAAGAACATCTTCGAGTTCTCCGAACGGGACCTTTTCAAGTTCTCCCGTTTTCCCCGGTAATCCGTCACCAGGCGCCATTCCGCCCTGTGATTGGCAACCAAAGGTACCAGCGAGAATGAGACCGCCGGAAATCACGAAAGTTAAAACAAGCACCGCCGTAGAAAACTTTCTGAAGTTCACAAAGACCCCGGATGTTTTATGTTTCATAACTTAAGGCTTGAAGCCTTTACGGACAGGGTCAAGGACGAAAAATAGCCGATGGCGGCGTCGTTTGAAATAAAAGCGGGCAGAACTTCAGACGCGATCGAACGATGACGGTCGCCTCTTGACCGCGCGAAGAAATATTCACCTTGCCGTCGCCTTCAAGGGATATCGCCCGAGCCCACCCGGTGTCGCTGACAAAGACTTTTCCCTCGGGCCCGATGTCCGAATGAACCCGCAAGTCGGTGATTTTCCCGGCAAAGACCGAAAGTGCTGTGTACGGTTGAATCTTATAGCGCTCGGGACTCTCTCGCAGCGCTTTCAGGCCTCGAGCAAATTCCGATTTTGAAATCTTGGCTCCGACCCAAATACCTTCGCCGCCACGGCCATCGACCATCTTAATGACATACTTCTCGCGATTTCTTTCGAGATCATCCATCAAAGGCTCATTGAAACCACCGTACCTGCCGTTTCCGAGAGAAATTCTGGCATCGATCGTCTTAATGTTTTTGAGAATCGGCTCTTCACGGAGATAGAACTTAATGATTTTTTCGACGTAAGAATAAAACTCTTTGTCTTCGGCGATCGAATTGCCAGGCGTATAGTTCGTAGCAACTCTTCCCCGCAAGACTGCTTCTAGAAATCCCCGCTGCGAATGGCGTCGTTCCTTATTAACAAATCCCAAGTGGCCAAGCTCCGTCAATGCAGCTTCAAGCTTTTCCGGATTTGGCAGACCGGTAGTCGCGTCGCGATCGTCGACGACTTTCATAAATTTCCGTGCAGCCCTTCGCTTTTCATCACTCACATTGCCCCGTTGCAGCTGCTTTCGCATGTCGCTAACAAGTCGCTCGCTGTAATCGAATGCGCTGAGCGGAGAAGTTATATCGTGACTTAAATCCATCGATCGAACATCGCCGTAAGCGATGATGAATCCAACGCGATGACGGCGAGCACCGGGTTCAGGTCTCAACCAAGCTCCATCAGAATCGAACTCCAATTGCGCTTGAGTATACGGAGTGACAAAGGGAACTCCGAGCTCCGCAAAATGTTTTTTTACGCGCCGTTCTTCAGAATCCGAATACGGCGGAGACGTCATCAAGACGACTTTCCCGCCCTTCGCGCGTGCACGGTATCTCTCGACAAGGGTTCGATAGAAGTCTATCGGCTCACGTTCGTGAAGTGTCGGATATTCTGGGACGTTTTTGTAAAGCGATGAGAGCGCAGTTCTCAAATCCCCGAGACCACCAAGAAATCCAAAATTATCTTCGAGGACACGAAACACACCGTTCTTGTCTCTGAACATGTCGGGACCATACAAGAGGGCAATGGATTCCGGATTTACTTGTCCAACGAAGCCGCGTTCCTGCTGCCTGGCGACGATGCGGTCAAGAACGGCCTGCGGAAATATTCCAGCGCGCGAAATTTCGGGTCTCCCATTTTGTCGGTGAAAGTCCTGTAAGAAAGCGCGAAGCGCTCGCCCACGCTGATCTACGCCTGGCTTGATAATTTGATCGTAATCCGAATCTAGAATGATTCGCGGGACGAGGCTCAACGCATTATCGCCACTAAAATCTTTGACCGAATCTTTCGCGACAGTACGCGCGCGTGTCCCGCTCAATTTTCGTACCGCCTCGACGACATCGCGGTACTGCGGTCGAACAATCATCACACTGCGGCCTTGATCGTCTTTTCCGGGAGCAAAAATCTCGTCAAAATGTCCGTGTGGAGCAGGCACGATAGATTCTGCCGGCGCGGCCTCTCGTTGTGCGGCTTCCTGCGGCTGTTTCTCCTTCGCCTCGACATTCGAGCCTGCGATCGTCAGAAACCCGGCAAAAAACAACGCTGTAAATGCATACGCCAACCGCATCTTCCCCCCCTGAACTTCGCAGCTAAGCCGGGTCCCCCGACCTCGACCTAGCGCCCCTGCGAGTCTACGACACTTTTAAAAATCCTTGGCTTGAAGGACTCAAGCTGTAAAATCCCTAGAGAGGTTAGGAGCTTTTCCATGACAGAACGTGCACCGGTTTCAAAGATTCAGTTGGCCAAGGGCGCGCACGTTCATTTTATGGGTATTTGCGGGACCGCGATGGCATCTCTTGCCGGTCTTCTGCATTCGCGCGGTTACAAGGTCACGGGTTCCGATCAGAACGTATATCCCCCAATGTCGACTCAACTCGAGGGCATGGGCATTCAAATCATGCAGGGTTTCAAAAAAGAAAACATCACCGCGAATCCTACGGGTCGCCCGGATCTTGTTATCGTTGGAAACGTCATCTCTCGAACTTTTGAAGAAGCGCAGGCTTTGTTATCTAGCGACATTCCGTTTACGAGTTTGCCGCAAGCCATGGGCGCACTGGTGATCGATCAACGTCACTCGGTCGTTGTCGCCGGTACTCACGGAAAAACAACGACGACTGCGATCAACGCATTTATCGCCGAACGTCTTGGTTTGAAACCCGGCTTTATGGTCGGAGGAATTCCAAAAAACTTTGGTCAAAGTTACCGTTTTGCTGAAGGCGATTGGTTTATTATTGAAGGAGACGAATACGACACGGCCTTCTTCGATAAAGTACCGAAGTTCATTCACTACCGCCCGCGTTCGGTGATTTTGAATTCCGTCGAGTTTGATCACGCTGACATTTACCGCGATCTCGATCACGTCAAAGAAGCATTCCTGAGATTGATCGATTTGATTCCTGAAGGCGGATTGCTTGTTGCTTGCGAGGACGAAGAAACGATCCGCGATTTGTTGTCGAAGCGACGCGCGTCCTTACAAAAACGCGGTGTCCGCGTCGTCACGTTCGGTCTAGAGCGCGGCGACTATCAGGCGCGAAATCTCGAGCCGGTGCCAGTAACCTTCAAGGGCTCCAAAGAAATCGCCATCCGCCTCGGCACCCGCTTCACGGTTGACCACGTCAAAAACCGAGCCGCCGTTCTGCCCTCAGGACCCACGGTCACCCCCACGAACTCGCGACCCACGGTCACCTCGTCACCCGCCAATTGGGCCTCGGGACCCACGGTCACCTCAGGCGCGCCAACGACGTCGCTCGTTGTCGACATACCGATGATCGGTTCTTACAACGTGAAAAACGCGCTCGCTTCCCTAGCATTGTGGGAAAATCTTGGCTTCAGTGCCGAAAAGATAGCACCGCTGTTTTTAGGTTTTGAAGGAGTCAAACGCCGGCAAGAAGTGCTTGGCACTCCGGGCGGCATCACGGTTATCGAAGATTTCGCACATCACCCCACCGCCGTGCGCGAAACGATTCGCACGGTGCAGATGCAATATCCCAAGTCTCATGTGTTTTCGATTTTTGAGGCACGGTCGGCCACATCTCGACGTAATGTCTTTCAAAAAGAATATGCGGCCGCGTTTATCGACGCCGGAACGCAGACATTGTTGCTGCCACCGCCGTTCAACCTCGCAGGACTACCTGAAGATCAAAGATTTTCGACGGATCTGCTCATGTCGCAACTATCAAGCGCTGGGGTCGATGCAAAAGTCATCGACGGCGTCGACAACATCGTGGCGGAAGTAAAAAAACGTGCAAAGTCCGGCGATGTCGTCCTTGTCATGTCAAACGGCGCGTTTGACGGCATCTACGGCAAACTTCTCTCCACCCTCGGCTC
>JAYSST010000110.1:0-4742 GCA_043720435.1 Bdellovibrionales bacterium | reverse complement strand
TGGCGAATTTCACGTGATTTCATAGTCCGCTATTAAAGCGGATTTTCGCTCAAGAGGCGAGAAAAGACCTTCTGCGCCGTCGAACTAGAGAACCCGCGACTGATAAGCAGCCTCATCAGTCGAGTTTTTAACGATCCCTCGACGGTTCCGCTGCCGGACGAATAGCCCCAACTGCTCTTTTTGGCTCCTGAAGCCTTTTTCTTCGCCGCCTTTTCCACGTCGCGGGCCGCAGTCCTGACAAGTCGAGACCACGATTTCATGGCCGTCTTGTAGGCGCTTTCATCTTCGTCCTCTTCAATGATGATACCTTTTGCCGGAAGGCCCTTTTTCTTCAGCCAAGAGGTAATTTGCGAAGGCGACTTGCCAGCCCGTGCGAGGCGACCAGCCTCACGGGTTGCAAGGACAGTTTCATCCGGCAGCCACTTGTGCAGCCGCGCCGTCTCGAGCGCGCTTTCGATTTCTTCCGGAAGATGACCGGCCCTTTTGAGCTTTGCTGTAAGTTCGAACGTCGAATGATCGCGCCTCGAGAGTAAATCGACCATGCGGTTGTAAGCTGTCTTTGTAGAGGGTGGGCGCTTCGAGTTGCGAGGAGTTCTAGTCGTTGCTTCCATAGGTGCTACGGTCATCCATCGAACCATCGAGTTCAAGTTCAAATGGCGACGCGTCTCCGCCTTTTGTCGCTTCTCCGCTTTTCGACCACTGATCTTGCCCGGCTGAAACACCGCTGAACCGAAGTTGGAAGTCGTCTGGATTGGTAGACATGCGCATCGCCTCAGAAAAGTCGATGTGGTTCTGTGTCACCAGATCGAAAAGACTTTGATCGAATGTCTGCATTCCGAAACTATCGCGACTTTCTTCCATGATCAGGCGAAGCGATGCGTTTCGTTCGGCGTCTTCAATGCACTCGCGCGCCCGTTGATTTACCAAGAGAATTTCGACGGCGGGAACAAAGCCCGACTTATCTTTTCGTCGGCAGAGACGCTGCGACACAACGGCCTTTAAAACTCCGGCGAGCTGTCGTCGAACTTGATCATGTTGAAAGTGATCGAAGACCGAAAGAATTCGGCTGATCGATTCTTGAGCGTCGTAGGTGTGCAGCGTCGACAGAACTAAGTGGCCAGTTTCAGCTGCGGTGAGGGCAATCTCCATCGTGTCACGATCGCGCATTTCTCCTATGAGAATGACGTCCGGATCTTGACGAAGACCGGCGCGGAGAGCGTGTGCGAATGTCGTCGTATCCTGGCCAATTTCACGTTGCGAGATGATGCTTTTTTTATCGCGAATCAAATACTCGATCGGATCTTCAATCGTCAGGATGTGCTTGTTTTTCGTGTTGTTGATTTCGTTGATGATCGAGGCGAGAGTCGAACTTTTTCCAGAACCTGTGATGCCGGTGACGAGGACGAGGCCCCGTTCGAATTCAGCAACTTTTTTAATAACTGGAGGAAGATTGAGGCTGTCGACCGAAGGAACAAGTTGAGAAATAGTTCGGATGACCATTCGGACTGAACCGCGCTGTCTGAAAATATTCACGCGGAAACGACCGAGCCCGGAAACGCCGTAACCACAGTCAACTTCTTTGAATTTTAAAAAATGTGCTCGCTGCTCGTCATCTAAAACTTCGCCCGCCATTCGTTCGACATCTTGTGCACTGAGCTGAACGAGCCCTTGGCTGAGGGGGCGCAGTTTTCCGTGCTTGCGAATGACCGGGACGAGCCCGGCTTTCAAATGGATATCGCTGGCTTCTTTGGTAACAGCCATTTCAAGAATTTCTCTGAGCGACAAGGCCATGAGCTTAGACTCCCAACGTCATGTCTATCGTAGCGCGGTGTCCGGGTTGTCGGCAGTTCCGTGGTCAAAGCCCGACTCAAACTAGCCGAACCTAGTTTTGACTTCGTAGCAGTGCCGGGCGAACGTCGGGCACCATGAAACTGTCTCCGCGCCAAAGAAACAGAACGATCGAGTTTTTCGCTACTGCTGGTTTTGTTGGATTAATTCCGAAGGCTCCCGGAACTTTCGGAACTCTCGTCGCGATTCCGATCGCTTTACTGCTGGCGTCGGTTGGACCAAATTTCTATCTCGTGGCGACGACCATCTTGATCGTTTTCTCGATTTGGATCTCTGAACTTCACGAGCGCAATCTTGGCTCGCACGATAGCAAAACCATCGTCATCGATGAAGTAGTCGGTTACCTGGTTGCGTTCGCGTGGCTGCCGATGACGTGGATGTCGGTCGCTGCGTCCTTCGTCTTATTTCGATTTTTCGACATCGTGAAACCGTACCCGATTTCGGTTCTGGACAAGAAGGTGAAGGGCGGGCTCGGAGTCGTCGTCGACGATCTTGCTGCGGGTCTAATTGCGAACATAATTTTACAGTTTGTGCTTAGCAAAACGACTTGGTTGAGCAGCGGGTTCGGAGGTGGCTTGTGAATGCCATCGAGAAGCTCGCTGTGAAATTGCGTACGCGTGGAAATCGCGTGGCATTCGCCGAGAGTTGCACGGGTGGCCTGGTCTCGTCGCGAATGGCGGCACTTCCTGGAGTGTCTGATATATTTTGCGGCGCCGTCGTTTGTTACACTAACGAAGTGAAAACCGAAGTTTTGGGCGTGCCGCTTTCATTGATTCGGCAGCTCGGCGCCGTCTCGACGCCGGTGGCTCGCGAGATGGCGCGCGGCGCTAAAAAGGTTTTGCGATCGGATTGGGCCGCCAGCATCACTGGTATCGCCGGTCCGAGCGGCGGCAGTTCTGCCAAACCAGTTGGCACTGTTTGCTTCGCCTTGGTGGGTCCCGGTCTTGAATGGTCGACTGTTCAGCACTTCGATGGAGACCGTGCGGCAATTCAAGATCAGTCCGCAAAGTTCGTGGTCGATGCGCTGAGTCTCGCGCTAGACCAAGGAATTGAGGGACTCGACCAACGGTTCCGTGCTTCAATCGAAGTGTAAGTTTAGTGTAAATAAAAGTTGTACATTTTGAAAAACGGGTACTGAATGGGCTCACAACACATGACGTGCGGGGAAGGGCCTGCACGAAACAAGAGGATGAGAAAACATGGCAACACAAATGAATGAAACGAACTCTGCGACGAAAAACGATTCGAAGGCGACTGGCGCGAAGATGTCGGCATTAGACGAGAAAAAAGCCGCGCAAGATGCAAAGGCCCTCGGAGAAAAAGCCAAAGCCCTTGAACTCGCCGTTGGCGCCATCGAAAAGCAGTTCGGCAAAGGCTCGATCATGCGTTTGGGTGCGGGTGAACCACTCGTTCGTGACGTTCAAGTCGTGTCGACCGGTTCCCTTTCATTAGATATCGCGCTCGGAATTGGCGGACTGCCAAAGGGCCGGATTGTCGAAATTTATGGACCAGAATCATCCGGTAAAACAACGTTGTGTCTTTCGGTGATCGCCGAAGCGCAAAAATCCGGCGGAGTCGTGGCATTCATCGACGCCGAGCACGCGCTCGACATCGGTTACGCTCGAAAGCTCGGAGTTCGAACGGAAGATCTTTTGATTTCTCAACCGGACACCGGTGAGCAGGCTCTCGAAATCACCGAAACTCTCGTTCGCTCGGGCGCGATTGACGTGCTCGTGGTCGACTCGGTAGCGGCGTTGGTTCCTCGCGCGGAAATCGAAGGCGATATGGGCGATAGTCACATGGGACTACAAGCGCGTTTGATGTCGCAGGCACTTCGAAAACTGACATCGGCGATCGCACGCAGCCAAACAATGGTTATCTTCATCAATCAGATCCGTATGAAAATTGGCGTAATGTTCGGGAGCCCAGAAACAACGACGGGTGGAAACGCTTTGAAGTTTTATTCTTCGGTTCGTCTCGATATCCGCCGTATCGGCGCGATCAAGAACGGCGAAGAAGTAGTCGGTAACCGTACGGCCGTTAAAGTTGTGAAGAACAAAATGGCTCCGCCGTTTGCAAAAGCAGAATTTGACCTGATGTACGGTGAAGGTTTCTCGCTGGAAGGTGATGTCGTCGATCTCGGCGCACAACATAACATCATCGAGAAATCGGGCGCCTGGTACTCGTACAATGGCGAACGTATGGGCCAGGGCCGCGATCAAGCGAAGCAGTACTTGAAAGACAACAAGCCGTTGCTCGAGTCGCTTCGTAAGAAAATTCTCGAACTTCACAAAATCGGCGTGATCGCACCAGATGTAGATCTAACTGCGAAGCTTGATGACGGCGAAGATGAAGAGATGCCAATGGGCGCAACCGCCGCTGGGCAAGCCACGGTAGCCCCAAGTGCAATGGCAGCAAAACCTGCGGCTATGTCAGCAGTTCCGCCGGTTGCAGCAGCTACGGCGAAACCGCCTGCACCAGCAGCGATGCCATCTGCGATGCCCGCAGCGTCGAAAGAGGCTTTGAAAAAAGCGTCGGACGATAAAAAGACGGCAGCGATGCCGGCTTCTAAAAAGAATTAACGAAAAAGTCTCTGCCCGCGATTCGTGGGCAAAAGATTCGACTGGCTAATCAAGAGACTGCCGGAAAGATCTTTACGAAGAGAACAAAGAGAAGGAGACCGCGAGGTCTCCTTTTTATTTGAAATCACTTACGCAATCCTGATCGCGAACCGATCATCCATCGTCAGATTTTTTCCGCAATGCGACACCGGCGCTTAGATTCACAGACTAAATGCAACAAGAGGAACGAAAAAAGGGTCAGTAGACGCTGCTTCGTTCGATACCATCCGACTTACTACGGAAAGATGGTGTTCAATGCGGAAGTTTCGTCGA
>JAYSST010000109.1:0-1963 GCA_043720435.1 Bdellovibrionales bacterium | reverse complement strand
CGCACTGGCAGCACATCGCGCTGCGGACGCCTGACTTGATGGGATTTCACAAGTATGCGCTCGAACGCGGTATTCAGTTCGTCACACCCATCTTGCGGGACGAGCACGACAATCTCATTCAGATTTTCTCGGGCGAGCTTTTTTATCCGGGCAGTCGTCCTTCAGGATTATTCTTTGAATTTCTTCAACGCGAGCCAAGCGAAGGTGAGTTGGCTGAACTTCAAAAAGCCAACAAACAGACATGGTTTCGAGACGAAACTTTTCTCGGGTTGTACGGCGAAAAAGAACGCGAGTATCAGTCGGGCAAAGTGCGTCCGCTTCTTTCAGAAAAGCTCTTCATGGAGATTTCAGAGAGAATCGGTAAACGCCAGGTATGGGAACTAGATGAAAAGGCTCTCGCCGACATCGAAACGATTATGCTGAAACACGGGAAGGTTTCGTAATCTACGAGTGACGCCAACAGCCTATCGGCCGCTTGCGGTCATGCCCTCGACGCAAACCCAAGGCATGAGGCTCACTCCATCATTGGCGCGTTCGCGTGAAACCGAAGTGATCGCGCTGAGAATCTGAAATAAATTTCCCGAAACGATAACTTCTGAAACCGGTTTGCCGATAAAGCCCGATTCGATCAAGAAAGAGTTCTTTGCGACGATGGCGAAGTCGCCGTTAGCTGCAGGCATCCCCCCCGAGAGGCGACCGAGCAGCAATCCGTTCTCGATGTCTCCGAATAAATCGAGCAATGTCTTCTGGCCTCCGTTAACCACCCAATTCAGACCCGAGTTGACGGAGCGCGGGATCCCCGTTTTTCGCGCGCCGTAATCTGACAGCATGTACGACTTCAGTATCCCGTTTTGCACGATTGTCGACGGTTCAGAGCCAAAACCGTCTTCGGTGGTGAATTCTTGCCGAGCGAACTGAGGACTGCGCGGTTCGATCGAGAGTGAAAGCAGGGGCGAAGCGACGGGTTTGTCGAGCGAGTCTCGAAACTTGCTCGTGCCAGAAATAATACGGTCGTCTTTGAGGTGCGCGACCCAGAACTCGAGAAGCCTCGTCAATACTTCCGGAGTTACGATGAGCGGACCTTCAAGTTTTCCTTTGAAGGGCGTCACCGCAATTTCACGCGATGAACTTTCAATCGAGCGGCGTAATCCGCCCCATTCGAGCAACTCGATATCTAAATCTGAAGCATACGCGCCGCTATAGTTGATCGAACTTGTTTTGCCATTACGCTTCGACAGAAACCGAACGCCGTGATTGTAGTAGCCTTCAGTCGAATCGGTTTCGAGTCCTGAGGTGTTGACCCTCATCGTACGAGTTCGGATGTAGCGAAGCAGAGATTGCTTCAACATGCATTCCGGATGTTTGTCGCTGACCGCTTTCAAAAACTGCGAAACTCGTTCGTGCATTTGGTAATACATGGGTTCGAGCGGACCCATTTCATTTACCGGCACGAGTTGTGGAGGCGCGAACGCGCGCGCCGGATCCTTCGGCGCAGCCTGAGCTGCCTCAACCAGCTGTGCGACGGCGCTCTGTACGCTGTTGTCGTCGACCTGATTAATCATGACAGTCGCGTATCGCTCGTCTTTGATTCCGCGCAGAGTGAGCTGGTCGGTATCAGTGTTGCGAAGTAGGGAGAAGTCACTGAAGTCGACTTGCATTTCGGTCATGTGTTCGTTGACGCAGAGCACTTCAGCTTGGTCGAAGCCGGCGGTCAGCATTCGTCCCATTAATTTTTTAAGAAACTCAAAGTTCAGGTGTTCCACTATTTTCCGCCAACTCGGAGGCGACATTTTAGTGCGGGGCTTCCGACTCCGACGGGCATTGGCTGTTTTTTGGTGCAGTAATAACCCGAGGTGTCCCACTTGAATTCGTTCGAGACCATCGAAACTGATTGAAGCATGTCGAACGCAAGACCAGAGACAGAGGTGTCGCGAAGGACTCGTCCAAGTTTTCCGTTTTTGAT
>JAYSST010000108.1:0-1965 GCA_043720435.1 Bdellovibrionales bacterium | reverse complement strand
GAGAGAAATCAGATCTAGTTGAAAGTTGAGGGAAGAAGCTCCTTTTGTGGAATAATTCCACAAGGTTATAAACAGGAGCGACCCTCATGAAAAACAGTACGCGAAGTTCGAAACAGGCGGCAAAGCAATTCGGTGAAATTTTAAACGGCAACACAGAGCTGATGGACTTGTTGGCGATCCAGAGTTTTGGGAAGGTTGCGTTCGACGATCTGCACAAGCGGCTCGGCGTGATGCTGGTTGAGTCGATTCTTCAGATCGAGCGAGAAGAAATCGCGGGGCCAAGCTATTTGCCGAAAAGGCCGGGGCTTAACAAGTGGGGCTTTCAGCAAGGTTCGGTTTTTGTCGGCGATCAAAAGCATATGGTGAAGAAGCCGCGACTGATTGACGGCGGAGTTGAAGTTTCGCTTCCCTCCTATGAAAGGCTCAAAGAGAGTGGCGCCTTTTCTGATGAACTTTTGGCAAAGTTGATGGCCGGGATCTCGGCTCGTCAGTACAAGTCGACCGTGACGAAAGCGGCGGAAGCGTTTGGCGTTTCGCCGTCATCGGTATCGCGGCACTTTGTAAAAGCGTCAGCAAAAAAGCTGAAAGAGTTCGTCGAGCGCGATCTATCGTCATTCGATCCGTTTGCGACATTGATCGACACGGTTCATCGCGGCGGGATGGCGTTCATTGTTGCGCTGGGCATCGACACGGGCGGAAACAAACAGGTCCTGGGTTTCTGGGAAGGCGCGACCGAAAATTCGGTTATCACGCTGCAGCTTTTTGAAGATCTCGAGCGTCGAAAGCTGAAACTAACCGACGAAATAATATTCATCACCGATGGTGGCTCGGGCGTCATTTCAGCTCTTCGCTCAAAGTTCGGCCGTAAGCTGATTCATCAGCGCTGCACGATTCACAAGGATCGCAATATTCAGAAACACCTAGCAAAAAGGTATCGTGACCGCGCTCACGAAAAGTTCACGGAGGCACTGCGACACGTGAAGTATAGCGACGCTAAGAGTGAACTGCTCAAGATGGAAAAGTGGCTACGAGGTATTAACCCGAGTGCTGCAAACTCGTTGCTTGAGGCTCTCGAAGAGATTTTGACACTTCATCGCCTGGGCGCGCCAGAAGAAATACGTCGTGTACTCTCGACAACCAACGGCATCGAAAACTTGTTCTCGACCCTTCGTCACCGCGAAAAGAACTTAAAAAACTACAGTCCGATGTACCGAGGAAAACCAGTGAAGAAGAATGTCTCGCAACGTTGGCTAGGAACCGTTCTGTTAACAGCTGAAGCTGGCTTCAAGAGAGTGAAAGGTTACAGAGAAATCCCAACAGTGATCGCGTCGATCAGAAAACTTCACGCGCAAATCGTTGACATGGAAAGCAAGAAAGCAGCATAAAGACGAAATCAAACGCTTCTTCCTGAGGCTGTTTCAACTAGAAAAAAGTTTTCTCCGCATTTACCTGCTCGTGTTCAACGATACCCAAAGGAGAAACACCTATGGAAATTCCATTTTCATACGTCGAACAAAATTTCATAGTCGTGCCAGTTAAAATCAACGATTCAATTGCTGGAAAATTTGTTTTGGATACAGGGATTGGTGTAAGCCTGATTTCGAAGTCTTTATGCGAACAACTCAAATGCAAGATCAAAAGCAATCACACTGGCAAACGCATGTCTGGCCAAGAACTCACTGTTCCTATCTCGGAAGTAAAATCATTTTCTTTTGGAGATATTCGTCAAACCGAAGTCCCAGTCGGTGTTTTTGATATGGAACAGCTGATGCCCGGAACTGGCATCGACGGATTCCTGTCTCTCGGATTTTTCAAAGATACAGCTTTTACTGTCGACTACAAAAATAAAATTATTACGATTGAAAGGTAAATCGTCGAGCTACCCCACCTTTTCAGGAAATCAAATGCTGTTAAATTGATCCAACGAACACATGGAGGTGTCGGATGGATTTGGAAGTTTTGAAG
>JAYSST010000107.1:0-4754 GCA_043720435.1 Bdellovibrionales bacterium | reverse complement strand
AATTATTTAAAAAACCTTTGGGCCTGTGGTCTTAAATCCTCTTTGACAGAAAAAAAGAGCGGCAGCTAACGTCGTTTGGAAGTGCGTAAGCGGTTCCACTACGGAACCACACGAGAGGACTCCAAGATGGAAACAACAACGACTACGAGCACCACGCAAAACACACCAAAAGCTTCGACGGTAGCACCATCTGTCGGAACGACAGTCGCGCCCTCGATGCGTGTGAAAAAGCGCGATGGACGCCTAGAACCAGTTAACGTTTTAAAGATCGTCGATCGCGTCACGCGTCTTTGTGGGGGCTTAAACGAAGTCGACCCGCACCGCGTGGCGATTCGTGCGATCTCGGGCCTCTACGACGGAGCAACAACGAAAGAACTCGATGATCTCTGCGTGCAGACCGCTTCGCTTCTTATCAGTGAAGAACCGCAGTACTCACTTCTCGCAGCTCGCCTGCTTTCTACCTACATCGATGAAGAAGTCGTAACCTTAGGCGTTCGCAACTTCATGGAGTCCGTGCAGTTTGGGTTCGCAAAGGGAATCATTTCGAAAGACACGAGCGAATTCGTTCAGAAAAACCGCGAAAAGCTCGAAGCCGCGATCAATCCCGCGAGAAACACACTCTTTGAATACTTTGGTCTTCGCACCGTTCACGATCGCTACCTTCTGAAAGATCCGAAAAGTCGCGCCGTGTTCGAGACACCACAATACTTTTTCATGCGCGTTGCTTGCGGACTTTCAAAATCGGCCGAAGAAGCAATCGAGCTCTATGAACTGATTTCTCGTCTCGACTATATGCCGTCGACGCCGACCCTTTTCAATTCAGCAACGTTGCGCCCACAGATGTCGAGCTGCTACCTGCTCGATTCTCCTCAAGATGACTTGAGCTCAATCTATGCGAAGTACACTGACATCGCTCTGCTTTCGAAGTTCGCTGGCGGCATTGGTGTCGCCTATCACCGCGTCCGTTCACGAGGATCATTAATTAAAGGAACAAACGGTCATTCAAACGGAATTGTTCCTTGGTTGAAGACACTCGACTCGTCTGTCGCAGCGGTGAACCAGGGCGGAAAACGTAAGGGCGCATGCTGCGTCTATCTTGAATCGTGGCACGCAGATATCGAGGAGTTCTTGGAACTTCGCGATAACACGGGCGACGAAGCAAAACGCACGCACAATCTAAATTTAGCAAATTGGGTCCCAGATTTGTTCATGGCGCGAGTCGAGTCAGATCAGATGTGGTCGCTCTTTGATCCGAAAGTCGTTCCGCACTTCACCGATATTTTCGGTAAAGAATTCGAGACAGCTTATCTCGCCGCCGAAGAAAAAGGTTTGTTCACCCGCCAAGTCAAAGCTCGCGATCTCTATGGTCGAATGATGAAGACGCTCGCTCAAACCGGCAATGGTTGGATGACGTTTAAAGATGCGTCGAATCTAAAAGCGAATCAGACAAAACTTCCGGGCAACGTGATTCACCTCTCGAATCTCTGCACGGAAATTTTGGAAGTGACCTCGAACAGCGAGACTGCAGTTTGTAACTTAGGTTCGGTGAACCTCGGACGTCACATCACTGAAGGTAAATTCGATTTCGAGAAGTTGACTAGAACCGTACGCACGGCAGTTAAGTTCTTGGACCGAGTTATTGACATCAATTATTACCCTACTCCGACTGCGGGTGCTTCGAACTCGAAGTGGCGTCCGGTGGGCTTAGGCGTGATGGGGCTTCAAGACGCTTTCTTCCGTCTGCGTCTGCCGTTTGATTCGGTTGAAGCAAGAGCTTTGTCTAAACGCGTTCAAGAAGAAATTTATTTCCACGCCCTCGAAACTAGCTGCGAACTCGCAGAACGTTTCGGACCGCACCCATCGTTCAAAGAAACACGCGCTGCTGACGGCGTCCTTCAGTTTGACCTTTGGAACGTGCAGCCAACGGATATGAAGCGTTGGGAAGCCTTGCGCGCGCGCATCGTGAAGTCGGGGCTTCGCAACAGTCTCCTGATTGCGATTGCACCGACGGCTACAATTGCCTCGATCGTAGGTTCTTACGAGTCGATCGAGCCGATGGTTTCAAACCTCTTTAAGCGAGAGACTCTTTCGGGCGAATTTCTTCAGGTGAACAAATATTTAATCGAAGAGTTGAAAGGCTTAGGCCTTTGGACGGATCGCATTCGAAACGAAATCAAAAAAGCGGAAGGTTCGATTCAGGGCATTCGCGACATTCCGGCTGCCGTGCGTGAAATCTATCGAACGGCTTGGGAACTTCCGATGAAAGCGTTGATTGAAATGGCAGCGGATCGCGGAGCCTTCATCGACCAGAGTGCAAGTTTAAATCTTTTCCAAGAGAGTCCAACAATTGGAAAACTCTCTTCGATGTATATGTACGCGTGGAAAAAAGGTGTAAAGTCGACCTATTACCTCCGTTCACGTCCAGCAACGTCGATCGCGAAAACGATGCACTCGTCGGCTGACGAAGAAGCAGCACCAGAGGCGCCGAGTGCGGCCCACAATGCTGCCATCGCCGATGCGGCTCTCGCCGCGACAGCGATGACGGCATTGACGACGGCGGCGATGCTTGCGAGCGAAGCGCAGGGAGAGTCAGTTGTAATGGCCGCGGCAGTTACTGTCGCGACAGAAAAGAAAACGTATTCCGATTCAGAGGCGATCGCATGTTCGCTCGAGAATCCTGAGAGTTGCGAGGCTTGCTCATAGTAGCAAGACTGTGAGGCTTGCTCGTAACGGCAAGACTGCGAAGCGTTTCGTAGGAAGCTTTTGCAAGACGAAACGCTGCGCCAGCATTCAGATTATTTTTTGAATATATTAACGGGCTCAAGGGATTTGGGCGCACATTGAACTCGCATGAACGCGGGACAGGATAGGTTCTAATGTTGTTATCACCAGGCTTTAATCTCACGCTCCGTCCGATGAAGTACCCAGTATTTTTTGAGATGTATAAAGACGCGATTAAAAACACGTGGACTGTCGATGAAGTGGATTTTTCGAAAGACACGAACGACCTCGCGAATAAACTGACTCCGGCCGAGCGTCACCTGATCAACCGTTTGGTTGCGTTCTTTGCTACGGGCGACTCTATCGTGGGAAATAACCTCGTCTTGAATCTGTATAAACACATCAATTCGCCCGAGGCCCGTCTCTATCTTTCGCGACAGCTTTTTGAAGAAGCGCTTCATGTGCAGTTTTATCTCACTCTTCTCGACACCTATATTCCTGATCACGACGAGCGTGAAAAGGCGTTTTCTGCTGTCGAGAACATTCCGTCCCTGAAACGCAAAGCGGATTTCTGCTTTAAGTGGATGGATTCAATCAACGAACTCGACAAACTCGATACACTTCAAGATCGTCGTCGTTTCTTGATGAATCTGATTTGTTTCGCAACATGTGTTGAGGGTCTCTTCTTCTTCGCAGCGTTCGCGTACGTTTACTTCTTGCGGTCAAAAGGTTTACTCGATGGTCTCGCAAGCGGAACAAACTGGGTCTTCCGCGACGAAAGCGGCCACATGGGATTCGCTTTCCAGGTGATCGACACTGTTCGCAAAGAAGAACCAGAACTCTTCAATGATCAAATGAAGGACATGGTGGTCTCAATGTTAGAAGATGCCGTCGAATGCGAGATGCAGTTCGCGGAAGACATCTTAGGTGGCGGCGAACTCGGAGCCGGCATCGCTGGACTGTCGCTGACAGACATGCGCCAGTACCTGCAATTCATTGCCGATCAGCGAATGATGGCACTCAATATCACGCCAAAATTCAATGTGAAGAATCCTTTTGGTTTCATGGAACTTCAAGACGTCCAAGAACTCACAAACTTCTTCGAACGTCGCGTCTCTGCTTATCAGGTCGGAGTTTCTGGCCAGGTCAGCTTCGACGAAAGCTTCTAGGCTCAATCGATTTTTATTCGCTACCCGCGGCGCCGCGGGTGACTTCAAAATTGAAAATCACTACCGTTCGCGGTGGTGATTTTTTTGACAGGAGTACCAAAGTGACTAAGTCGGTTGTCGTTATCCCCTACGACCCAGAATGGCCGAAACAGTTCATCGACCTGAAAAATACTATTTGGCCCCGCGTAAGCGACTTCGCGCTTTCAATCGAACACGTCGGAAGCACTTCGGTCGAAGGTCTCGCTGCTAAATCTGTGATCGACCTCGATATCGTGATTCCAGACATGACGTTTTTGAAAAACGCCGTGTCGGGATTGTCGGAAATCGGATACGTGCATCGCGGTAATCTGGGGGTCTTCGAACGCGAAGCTTTTCGTCAAGAAGCGGCGCCGATCAAACACAATCTCTATGTCTGCCCTCGCGAAAGTTTCGCACTACGAAACCACCTGTGCTTGCGGGATTCTTTGCGACAAAACGAAGTGCTTCGTGATGAATACGCCGCACTGAAGATCGAGCTCGCTCGAAAATTTTCGAACTCGATCGACGAGTATTGCGAAGGCAAAACAGAATTCATTTTAGAGATTTTGAAAGCCAACGGTTTTGAACCCGATCGCCTTGAAGAAATTCGAGCATCGAACTCACTGAAGTAGCCAAGGACCCTGGGCAAAAAAAATCCGGCACTTCCGAAGAAGGCCGGATATCTGAGAAAAAACTAAACCGAAATTACTTCGTTTTAGCTGTTTCTTCTGCTGCTGCTTCTTTCAGTTCCGCGCCAGCTTTTTCAGCTTTTTTAGCGGCTTTCTTGCCAGCTTTTTCCATTTTCTTAGTAGTACCTGCAGTTGCAGCAGCTGCATCTTTGCCAGC
>JAYSST010000106.1:0-1967 GCA_043720435.1 Bdellovibrionales bacterium | reverse complement strand
ACACCGGTGCCCTTGATTTTATCAACTGAGGTCGCGCTGTAAACTCCACTCACGTCACCTGCAAACGCCGTCGCTGCTGGCAACGCGCCTGTGATTCGCGAGTCGTCGCCGGCAGCAACTGTGTTTGCCGCTGTACCAACATTTAGAGTCAGAGCTGGAGTCGTCGTTCCGGTCGCAACTGACAAATAAGAGTTGGCAGACGTGACGTTTGTTACGGTGCCGCCGCCACCGACGAGATCGACGTACGCTCCGTTATTTTCTGAGACCTTGAATTTGTTTGCTGCAGTGTCGTAGTAGAGTTTGCCCTGTGCAAGCGTTGTCGTCGGTGCCGTTGTCGCGCGGAACGTTGCGGCACCGTTTATATCAAGCGTGGTCGAAGGCGCGGCGGTGCCGATGCCGACGTTGCCAACACTATCAAAACGCATTCTCTCGGAGCCAAAGGTGACAATGCCGATTTCTCTTACCGCCGGCAAGTAAATGCCAGTGCTTGCGCTTCCGGAAAATACAAATGCTGGAGCGGCCGTCGTACCGTTACCCGCGCTGAACTGCCCCGTGCTGTTGACGTTTCCTGCGACATCGAGTCGATAGCCGGGCGTTGTCGTTCCGATACCAACATTGCCGCCCATGAAAGTCGCCGCATGACCAACACCTGATTGTGTCACTGCGACAGCGGCAGCGGCAGAAGTTGAGCTGTTAACCAATGGTCCAGTCATCGGCACGGAACCACTCGCCATGAAATCGCCGCCGCCTGCACCTGCCGTATAGTATTCCCAAATATTGCCACCGTTATTCCAGCGAAGACTCTGACCGTTCTGTCCAGCCGCCGGCGCTGACGGCAATGTCTTAGTTAAAAATTGAGTATCTGCGTAAGTTTTTGTTGCCGCACCGTCACCGACCGTTGGGGCAGCGAGACCGGTGATTTTTCTAGTACCTGCACCGGCACCGTCAACGTCCCAATCGAGTGACAAGACCGAAGTTCCATCTTTACGGACGAAGTTCGAATCCGAACTCGTAGTAACAGCATCAACATATTGTTTTGTTGAAGCGCCTAAGTTCGCAGCAGGATCCGCTGACAGAACAAGAAGTCCTGTCATTGTATCGCCCGCTTTATTCACCGGTGTATATGTGAGAGCACCGGTAACATCGCCAGCTGCGAGATTCGAGTTCACCCAATTCGTACCGTTGTATTTTAAGAAATTTCCTGAAGTGATGGTCGTAATCGCAACGGTTGTACCTTTAATTTTATCAACTGACGTCGCGCTGTAAACTCCGCTCACGTCACCCGCGAACGCAGTTGCTGCTGGTAACGCGCCTGTAATTCGTGAATCGTCGCCGGCTGCAACCGTGTTCGCCGCAACACCGACGTTTAATGTCAGGACCGGAGTCGTCGTTCCGGTAGCCACCGATAAATATGTGTTGGCAGAAGAGACCGCAGTAACACTTCCGCCGCCACCCATTAGATCAACAAACGTGCCGTTATTTTCCGAAACTCTGAATTTGTTGGTCGCAGTATCGTAATAAAGTTTACCTTGTGAAGCCGCCGTCGCAGGAGCCGCGGTCGCACGGAATGTCGCAGCACCATTTACATCGAGCGTCGTCGATGGATTCGATGTGCCTATCCCGACATTGCCACCCATAAATGTCGCCGCGAAACCCGCACCCGATTGCGTCACTGCAACCGCCGTCACAGCTGAATTCGAGTTATTGACAAGTGGGCCCGTCATAGTTCCACCCGCAAGCGGAAGTTTGGTCGCATCCGTCGTAGAAGAACTTCCGATCAAATCCCAAGTCGTTCCGTTGTCGCGATAGATCTCTCTTGTATCTGTTGAAATCCAAACGCGACCCGCCGTCGTCCCAGCACCCTTCGCCGCATTTAATCCACTTTCGACGCTCGGAGTTCCTCCGACATTTCGAACAGCATCTGTAATGCCGTAGCCAAGAAGTGTCGTCGGAAGCATCGAAGTAAT